>JAAWNY010000012.1 GCA_022799175.1 Lachnospiraceae bacterium
CTTAATCTCGAAACCGGAAAAAGGAGCAGATAATTTCTTGTTGCTTTTCTTCCCTCTTCCTTGGCGTACTTTTTGCCATTGCTTATCTAAATGACATTGCCTGCATAACAGGATTTTTTTATATCGGAGATATTTTTCTTCTTTAAAAATATCCGGCAAAATGATTCGGGTCTTTGCCCGCATTTTGCCGGATTCTTACACACTCATTCTCTAACAACAAAACAAATGATACCCCAACACCAGACAGCCAATAATAAAAATCAAAGTTGAGAGGGTTTCCGGAATAAACAAAAGAAGCGTCATTCCGATCCCAAAACAAAACAGCATCAGTCCAAAGACCCGCTTCATAAAAACCTCCGGTCATATCCTTCTGCTATCAGTATATGCAGCTGTCTCTTGTTCCATGCGTATGGTATCCCGCATTCTGCCATCCTCCTGTCGAAGATTCTGGCTATTTAAATATCTGTATTGTTACCAGCCGCCATTTCCTCTGCCGCCTTCATGGCATCCGGCGAAATCTCTTTTTTCTTTCCATCGGTAAACTTGCTGACAATATCCGGCACCATGTCCAAAACTTTAGTCACGGCATCTTGCTGCTTGACATTGACCAATCGCGTCACACCGTTCTGAATCACCAGTACTGCACTAGGGCTCATTTTGGCACTCAATCCGCCGCCGCCATTGTTTTTTGCATTATCAGAAAAAGAGCCGGCCGCCATCCCACAAGTCACATCTACCAATGGCAAAATAATAGCATCGTCAATCTTCACTGCCTCTCCTACCACAGTCTTTGTTGTCACAAACTGATCCATTCCCCTAAACAGAGCTTCCACTGTCGAACTAAAATGATTCTCTGACATGATCGATTCCTCCTTCTTGGTTCATCCTTTCGGAATATCCCTTCTTATGCTTTCATAAGCTTTTTCATTAAAGCTCTGAAATTCTTATCAAACAGCATTCGAACTGCCAGGACAATTACTGTCCCAATACGGATCCTCCCCCGCAATTTTATCTCTCCCTCCATCACCGATTCCCCAAACACGGGCTTTACTTCCAATCCCTTGGCATACCAAGCATAAAATGGGCTGATATAAGTCAACACCTGTCCGGTTTTGGCTGGATCCTCAAATCCAAAACACACTTGTCCGGATATCTTTCTCGGAAGTAAATGTCTGCCAAGCCTTTTCAATTGTCGTTTGAGAAGATGATACGTACGTCGGTTCACCGGATCGTTGATAAAAGCAATCAGGCGCTCTTTTTTCTCCTTCAATTCCAGAAAACGCTTCCAGAGATGAAGCAATTTCTTTTTCAGTTTATCATATATCCGCAAGAAAGAAAATCCCCTGATTTTTTTTCCTTTCTTTTTTCTCCTCTTTTTTTTTCGCCTGAACGTTCTTTTTTCTTTCTCGCTCCAGGTAACATCCGAGTCTTTTGTCCTATTCTCCGTTTTTTTGTCTGCAAGAATCTCTTTTTCTTCTGTCTTAATCGTTGAAGATGCTAAATTTTCTACAGGATTTTCCCTGGTGGCCGGTTTCTCCTCTTGCCGCTTGTCTTCTCTGGCGGTTTTCTGTTCTTCCTCATTTTTAGTCTCTGTTTCTTCCGCTTTTCCTAAGTGTTTTTCCAGACGAAATACCCGGATTCCCAACACTCTTATCCATAAGACAAGTTTCTCTTCATATTGGATTCCGGCTGAAAGACAATGGCAAAACCAGCTGATTCCTGCCTGCCCTTTCAGCAATCCATAAAAATCTGCCTGCAAACGATATCGGATCGGAACCAACAAAACCAGCAAAAACAACACAAGAAGGAACCCGACGATTCCTAACAAAACCAGTCCGGCAATTTTCAATATTCCCAATACCGTCCATACGGCAGTCAGCATAGCCCACCCCTCATTGTGCCTTTTTCCGAATTTTCCGGTTCCGATAACATTTCTATCCTTGTTTCTTTTTTCCTATTTATCAAATCTGCCAGCCGAAATCCGCCCGTTTTTTGATACAAATCATCTACAATCTGTCTCGCCACTTCCAGAGCCTCCCAGTATGTAACTGCGACTCCTACCAGTAAAATCTCCTGTTCCTGATATGGCGGCACCTGCAACATCACAGATGGCAAGATTTCAAGAATATTATTCCCATTCTGTGACGGCATAATCACATAGATCTCCGGTTGCCATTTCCCTTCCCGCAACCCCTCCAATATCCCATAACGTTGTTTTTTCGCTTTCTCTCCCATGTATAGGTGATCATACCAGTTCATAACCATCCATCTCCATCATCTGCTGCAGCAATTCCATACAGATTGCTCTTTCTGCCAAATCAGTACAGCAATCCAGGCTATTACGGATATAACATTGCAGTTCGTCCGGTGAATGAAAACAAATCGGCAAATAGGAAAGCGTTGTTGCCATGATCGCTCTCATTACAGGCTTTTGACTGGAAGAAAATATGGTCTCCAACTCGGCAAAAAATGTTGCAACCACTTCTTCCAAATCCTCCCGGGTGACATGACCCTGCCTTTGATTTTCTTCTAGATCGGCAAAAGTGCTTGTAGACATCAACCGATCCACCCGGGAAACTAACGGATCGGTCTCTTCCTCCTGGTGGAAGGAAAGTTGTTGATACTTTTCAAAATATTCCTCCTGAACTCCCTCCAAATTTGGCAAATGTTCAAAAATGTCCTGCGGAATTTTTCGGCTTCCTTTTCCATACTGTCCCCAAAGCCCTCTCAAAATAGCAAAAGCAGAGGCTTCCTTTTCCACATCTCTCATAGCCTCTGGGCCAGTCAAGCACAAAAGATACAGATCATTCACCATTTCCCCCAGATGATTATAGTATTCTGTCAAATTCAGCAATAGTTCTCCGGCCTCTTTCACCTGTCTACTTGTTTTATCATAGCTCTCTTTTGTCAAATCCTTAAAGGATAGATCCCTCAGATCATCCAAAATTCCATTAAGCTTCCCATAACTGCTATCGTATCGCTGGGAAAATTCAATCAGACTGCCACATCTTAAAAGATACATCACTTCTTCCAGTCCTGTATAATCCGCTCCCAAATAAGTCGTCAAAGCATCATGAACCATACTGAAATATTTTTGTCTGGTAAAGCGGATTGGTAATTGTCGGAGAATCTCATGAATTCGCTGGTTCTGAAGCGTGGAATCCTTTGCAGAAGCCAAATAACGCATCACATTTCCCACTAATGTTTCTATTTCCATCTCTGTCCCCGAGAATCCATTTACAAAACGTCGTTCAATTCGGTTTAAAACATATTCATAAATCTGGACGGCATCCGAATAGGCCACCACCGTCTCCATCTCCTGTCGAATCTCTCTGCGGAAATCTTCTATTTTCTCCAGGACTTTTGCATATTCCCCATCCAAGTGCCAGCCAAGCAATTCCATATAACGCCGGTCTAACTCTTCTTGCTTGCCTGTCCCTTGCTCGTACTCCAATGGCAGCTCACCAAAATACAAATACGTATTCAAAGCCAGCCGGGCTATGGCATAACCATAAACTACGGAGGCTATCTTTTTCCAGTTGCGCATCATCCTGCCTTCCCCCTATCGATAATTTTCCAAAATCGACCGGCGCAACAGATCCAGCGCCCGTACTACTGCCATTTCTCGCACTTTCTCACGATTTCCTTTAAACTGGTACTTTTTCACAGTAACCTTCTCTTTCATATAAGTGGCAATATAGACCAGACCAACCGGTTTCTCCTCTGTGCCGCCCTCCGGACCTGCAATTCCTGTCACTGCCACACAAACATCACAATCAGCAGCAAATACTCCCCCGATGGCCATCTCCCGTGCTGTCTCTGGACTGACTGCCCCATACTTTTTAAGCGTACTCTTGCTGACATCCAGATACTTTCTTTTTGCCTTATTTGCATAGGTAATAAATCCTTCCCGAAAAACCTCAGAAGCTCCCGGTACATTGACTAACCGGCCTGCCAACAGTCCACCTGTACAAGATTCTGCCGTAGTCACAGTCAATTCATATTTTTGCAATAATTTTACCACAGCCATTTCCAGAGTTTCTTCCTCCCGGGCAGAATATACACTGTCACGAAAACGGCTTTTAATCTCTTTTACTACTGGTTTCACCATCCGTTTGGCTTCTTCTTCGCTTTTCGCACGGGCCGTTACCCGCAAATGTACTTCTCCGGTCTTGGCATAGGTAGCAATGGTAGGATTCGTCTGTCCATCAATCAAATCCAAAATCTCTGCTTCTACCTGACTTTCCCCCACACCACAAATTTTTATCATTTGAGAGCGAAGCACCTCTGGTTGTTTCTTTTTCAAATAAGGAGATACCTGTTCTTGAAACAAGGGAATCAATTCTGACGGTGGGCCTGGCAACAAAACAACCGTTTTTCCTTCCTTTTCCAAAATTAACCCTGGCGCTGTGCCATTCAGATTATCCAGCACAATTGCTCCTTCCGGAACTTGCGCCTGTTTCCAATTATTGTCTGGAATCTTCTTAAAAATACCATTTTTCAGGTAATCCTCAATGCGTTTGCGGGTATGAGAATCTTCTCTCAATGGCATTTCCATCACTTCGGCACACACTTCTTTCGTCAGATCATCTTCCGTGGGTCCCAAACCGCCAGTCAAAATCACCACATCCGAACGCCTCAATGCTGTCTGTACTACTTCCGCCAGCCTTTCCCAGTTATCTCCCACCACTACCTGATGATACATGGACAATCCCAAACTCGCACACTGTTCCGCCAGATATTGTGTGTTGGTATTGACAATATTTCCTAACAATAGCTCTGTTCCTACAGAAACCAGTTCTACAACCATCCCTACATCCTTCCTTCCGTAAGCACCTTATGATTTTTCATAATGTAATCTACCAATGAAACGATGGTCAAAATCAGTGCAATCCAGGTACAAGCTTCGGTTAAAAGCCACAACACAGGCAACTTCACAATCATCAAAATCACAGCAATCATCTGAAATGTCGTCTTAAACTTTCCCCAATAACTAGCAGCTATGACAATCCCCTGCTCTGCGGCCACCAAGCGAAAGCCACTAATGATAAATTCCCGGCTGACAATCAGAATCACCATCCAAGCTGGCAACTGCCCTAACTCCACCAGACAGATCAGGGCAGAACATACCAAAAGCTTATCTGCCAACGGATCCATAAACTTTCCGAAATTTGTCACCAGATTATATTTTCTGGCTATTTTTCCGTCCAGCATATCCGTCAGACTAGCCACGATAAAAATTGCTGCTGCCAGGTATCGGAACAGGATCCTCTCACCGTCAAATATCATCAATGACAATACAAAAAACGGGATCAGAATCACTCGCAATACTGTAAGTTTATTCGGCAAATTCATCATATACCTCCCCTATCAAATCGTACTCTGCTGCGCCGGTCACCCGTACCCGTACAAAATCACCAGACATAAAAAGCTCCTCGCTGTTTACAAACAAATATCCGTCCACACCTGGCGCATCCATGTAAGTTCTGGCTACATAGGCTGGCTCATCTGCCACCTTTCCCTCAATCATAACTTCTAAAATCCGGCCTACCATAGCTTCTGATTTTTCAAAAGCAATCTCTTGCTGCAGCTCCATGATTTGTTCCCGTCTGAGCTCTTTGATCTCCTCCGGAACCTGATCGGCAAAACCGGCCGCCGGCGTATCTTCTTCCGCCGAATAAGCGAACACTCCCAATCTTTCAAATTCCAGCTCATTTACAAAAGTCAACAGCTCTTCGTGATCCTCTTTGGTCTCTCCCGGAAAGCCGGAGATCATCGTCGTGCGCAATGCAATGTCTGGAATTTCCCGTCTCAGTTTCTCCACAATCCTGCGGATCCCGACTTGGTCGGTTTGCCGTCCCATCCGGCGCAGAATGTTATCACTGGCATGTTGAATCGGAATATCAAGATAATGGCACACTTTTTCTTCTTTTTTGATCGTTTCTATCAATTCGTCCGTAATCTCTTCCGGATAACAATACTGAATCCGGATCCAATAGATACCGGAAATCTCCGCCAGCTGATGAAGAAGCTCTGGCAATGCCTTTTTTCCATATAAGTCTAAGCCATACTGCGTTGTCTCCTGTGCTACCAAAATCAACTCCCGTACCCCTTTTTCCGCTAGCCGCCTTGCCTCTGTCACCAGACGTTCCATGGGAACACTGCGGTAACTGCCTCGCAGACTGGGAATAATACAATAGGTGCAATGCTTATCACACCCCTCGGCAATTTTTAAAAATGCATAATGTCCGCCAGTTGTCAGGATCCTCTCGGTTCCTGATTCTGGCAATCGGTTCAGCACTTCCATACATACCGGTTTCTCCTGTGATGTGGAAAGCTCTTTTTGACGCTTGTCTGCCTGAGCTAGGACTTCACGGATCCGATCATACGATGCTGTACCTAAAATCCCATCCACTTCTGGTATTTCTTTCAGTATCTCCTTCCGATAGCGCTGTGCCAAGCATCCAGCCACTAGCAGAATCCGGCATTTTCCTTCCTCTTTGAGTTGTGCCATTTCCAGAATGGTATTAATACTTTCTTCCTTGGCATCACCAATAAAACAACAAGTATTGACAATCACCACCTCTGCTTCTTGCTCATCATCGGTAAAAGTATGGCCATCCTGACTCAAAAGACCTAACATATTCTCGGTATCTACCAGGTTCTTATCACACCCAAGTGATATCATCAATATCTTCATAAATTGACTCCTTACACCAGCCCATAAGTCAAATATCCATACAACCCCATCGTGTTTGACTTATCACTCGCGGAAATGAAGAAAAGCCATCTCTGTCACATTTCTCTGAGACGGCCTCCTTCCGGTTATTCTTCTTTTTCTTCGTCGTTTTCTTTTTGTGTTTTTTCTTCTGCTTCTTCTTCCAAATCCCCGATTATCTTTACTCTGCCGTCATAAATCTCCTGAATTGCTTCTGACAACGGTTTTTTTCCCGCATCGCCTGACATCGGATCCGTCTCCTCAATCAATTGACGAGCCCTCTTGGCTGAAGCCAAAACAATGGAATAACGGCTTTGCACTACCGGCTGTTCCCCCGGTTCTACCCCGCTATTCACTACATTAATCAAATCTGCATAGGATGGATGTAACATAAGATCTCCTTTCCCAATCGGTTCTTTCCCATTACTTTTCTAAATGCCAATTATTCAATATTTTGAATTTGCTCACGTATCTTTTCAATCTCAGTTTTCAGTGTGATCGCTTTATCGGTAATCTCTAAATCTCCGGATTTACTTAAAATCGTATTGGCTTCCCGGTTCATCTCCTGCGCAATGAAATCCAGCTTTCGGCCTACACTTCCGCCGGCATTCAGCTCCTTCCGGGTAGCTTCCATATGGCTGCGAAGACGCACAATCTCTTCATCCACACAGATCTTATCCGCATAGATCGTCACCTCTGCCACAATCCGGCTCTCATCGATCAGACTGTTCTCTAAAAGCTCTTTTACTTTATCCTCCAACCGGGAACGATATTCTGTCAGTACAGACGGAAAACGCGCTTCAATAAAATCCACCAGACTTTCCATATAGTCCAGTTTTCCCAGCAGATCTGCTTTCAGCTGCTCCCCCTCCTGAATTCGGGAATCCACAAACTTTTTTGCTGCCTCTTCGACTGCCTTTGCAAGTAACTTCCATATCTGCTCCTCATTCTCCGGCACCTGTTCCATAGATAGCACCTCCGGCATCTGAGCCAACATCGACACTTTTACATCGTTATCGATACCAAACTGCCGCTGCATCTTCACAAAATAATCCATATATTCGGAGGCCAGCGTGCCATTATACTTCAGGCATAACTTCTCTTCTGTATAATCCTCATAGCTGATAAAGATATCGACCTTCCCACGCTGGATGTAATTCTTTAAAAGACTGCGGATCCCGGCCTCAAAATAATTGAATTTTTTAGGCATCTTAATGCTTAGATCCAGATACCGGTGATTCACAGCTTTCATTTCTGCTGTTATTTTGTGTTCCGGCGTGATAGCCTCAAAACGGCCAAAACCGGTCATACTTCTTATCATCTGAATTATATACTCCTTTTATTTATAATAAGTGTTTCGTTTCTCATTATAATTCATCTGGAAAAACAAGTCAACTAAAACACCCCAAAAGAACGTGTTTTCTGTTATAAACATTATCAAAAGAGCCCGTTCTTTGCATTTGGTTGAGCATACAGGAAATCAGAAAAACATCTGCCATTTTCTTGAAATCCTGATTCGCAAATGATATACTTTTTACAAGGCAAAAATTGGGGAGGATTGTATCATGAAACATAAAACATACGACAATAGCCAGATTATCAACGGAATTGCTCTGGGCTTTTCTCTTTTTTTCCTGATTTCTTCACTGGCAGCAGCGATTTATACAAGAGAATGGGGGCATGTTTTTCTAAACTGGTATCAGATTATGATCTCACCCTGTCCTCTGGTTACGGATTACCTGGAAATCGGCGGTCTATCCAGCGCCATGCTCAATGCAGGTGCCTGCGGGATGGCCTGTTTTTTGTTCATGTATTTTTTGAAAGGAGAATCCCGGGCCAATACTATGGCCGGATATTTTCTGGTAATTGCTCACTGCTTCTATGGTCTGAATTTTTTTAACATGTGGCCCTGTTTTCTGGCCCCATTTCTTTACCTGCGCCAAAAAAAGCTGGATTTTAAAAGCAATCTCCATGTCTGCATGTTTGCCACCTCTTTCAGCCCTTTCGTCAGCGAGTTGTTGTTTCGTTATACCCAGCGCAGCAGCTTTATCTTTGGACGGGTACAAATGAACTCCTCGGGTATTCTTCTGACCTTGCTTTTCAGCCTGATGATTGGTTTTGTCATCCCGGCCATTCTCCCTGGCGCCCATGCCTGGCACAAAGGCTACAATCTCTACAATGGTGGTCTCGCCTTTGGGCTGTTTGGCTTTTTTTTGTTCAATTTCCTGTTTCGTACCATGGGACTCTCTCCTCATCAACCCATCTCCCATATCAATCCGATCTATGAAGCATTCGGACGATCCTATCGTCTTTATGCCAATCTATTTTTTATAATTTTATTTGCCGTATGCATTCTGGCTGGTTACTTTCTCAATGGCAAATGTTTTCATGGTTATGCTCAATTAATGCGGGATACCGGACATGCCAGTGATTTTTCTGATAAGTATGGCATGCCCATCTGTCTGATAAACATTGGCTGTGAAGGTTTTTTGTTTCTTTTATATATTAATCTGGCCATTTTGTTTACCGAAGGAGTCGGATTTACCGGGCCTACCATCGGTGTGGTCCTGGCCTCTTTGACTTTCACTGCCATGGGACAACATCCGAAAAATGTCTGGCCAATTCTAATTGGCTATCAGATCCTGTATTTTCTCACCATGTACCTCTGTTTCATTGACGGAAGACAGCTCTCCTGGTCTTTGTCCACCCAGGCTTATATCAATGGGGTCGCTTTTGCCACCGGACTCTGTCCTATTGTCGGTCGTTATGGCATTCGCGCCGGTATCCTGGCTGGATTTATGTGTGCTTCGATGTGCACGGCCACCAGTGCTCTCCATGGTGGCTTTGTTCTCTATAACGGCGGTTTGACCACTGGTATCACGGCTTTGATTCTGTTACCGATTCTCGAACATTATTTGCCCCAGACCCGTGAAGAGATCAAATCCCAATCAGCCAATCTTCAGGCCATGATTGCGCTGGTGGATGATCTTACCCTGGAAATCCGCCATGCTCACAACGAAATTAATTTCGGAGAATTTGAGACTCCGGCACCCGCCTTTCCCCCAAAAGAAAATTCCACTTCTTATGAGGAGGACTATACCGATTGAATTCCTTATATCCGAAGTCCTTTCGGATAATGATTTTTCACAATTCCTCCTGCTGCTTTTCCCCAGCCCAACGGGTATTCGCCAATGCAGATAAGCATCCATCCTTTTTGACCGGCTTCTGCTGACAACGTTTTCCCAGCCAAATATTCTTCTGTTTCTGCACTGTCAGTTTCCAGGCAACGCCTTCTTTTTACCAGATTAGAATCCACCGCCAATGCCAGAGCATGAGCGGGTTCAAAGCGGTTCTTTTTCAGAGTCCCCATATGAAGCCCCGGTCTCAGCACTCGCAGACCGGTCAATTCCGGCATTGCCTCCGGAACCAGATATAGCTGTTCTCCAAACAATATCAGCCTGTCCTTCCACCCTTCTGGCAGAACAGATTCCCCTAAGACAAAAGTATCCTGCAGAAATTCTTGTAAAAGCAGCCACCCGGCTTTCTCTTTCCCGCTTTTTTTCTTTTCTCTTTTCCGATCCGCCACTTTTTTGTTTCCTGCTTTTTTGTTTGCTGTTTTTTCCAGCAATGCCAGAAAATGACCTTCGCCTTCTACCCGGTGAGGCCAGATCCGAAACATGGCATCCTCGCTAAAATAGCTGTCGTCAATTTTTTCTGTTCTACTGGCAGATAATCCCGGCAACCGGTGTTCTGCTGGCAGTTTCACCAGCGAAAACTCGGGATGCCGTTCCAAAAATCGGGCGATTTGTTCTTCATCCTCTTCTGGGGAAAAAGTACAGGTAGAATATACCATCCGGCCACCTGGCCGCAAAAGTCTAGCTCCATTATCCAAAATTTCCCGCTGTCTTTTTACACACAGTTGTACATTATCTTCACTCCACTCTATCCTTGCCTGCTCATCCTTGCGGAACATTCCTTCTCCGGAACAAGGCGCATCGATCACAATCCGGTCAAAAAATTCTGGCAAATATTCTGCTAGATGTCCGGAAGCTTCATTCATCACTATCCCATTATGGATTCCCATTCGCTCTACATTTCGGGATAGAATCTTTGCCCGTGCCGGGTGGATCTCGTTGCTAACCAGCAAACCTTCTCCCATTAGACGATCAGCAATATGCGTCGTCTTTCCTCCCGGAGCGGCACACAGATCCAGAATCTTCTCTCCCGGCTGCGGATCCAAAAGTTCCACCACTGCCATAGCACTTGGCTCCTGAATATAATACACGCCGGCTTCATGTAATGGATGTCGACCCGGTCTTGTATCTGTTTGATAATAAAATCCTCCCCGGCACCAGGGAACCGGTCGTAAACCGAATCGTTCCCTGTTCTGTTCATACAACTGTTCTATCTCCCCTTTTCGGGTATTCAGACGCAGCCCCTGCACCTTCTCTGCCTCATAACTTTGCAGAAATGCCTCATACTCTTCTCCTAGAAGTTTTTTCATTTTCCTTAAAAATACCTCTGGCAATGCTGCAGAAGTAGCTTCTTCTCTCATTTTCCCTCCACCCTATCTGCCAAACAAAGTTCCCAAAATTCCTCTGCCGATACTCGCTCCCAAATTTCCGCCTAATTTCTTGCCAAAACTTCCGCCCACAGATTTACCGATCTCGTTGCCAATCTCTCTGCCAATCGTACCAGCGGCTGATTTTGCGGCTCCGGTTATCACCCGTTTTCTAGCCCTCTCTGCCGCCTCCTGCTCTTTTTTCGCTGCTTTTTCCTGTCTCTGTTTTTCTTTTTCCTCCTCTCTTTCCCTCTTTTCTTGTGTCTTTTTGGCCTGCAACTCCTCTTGTTGACGCTGGCGTAAGGCTTCCTCTTCCTTCCCTTTTCTTTGAAAAAACTCATAAGCAGAATCCCGGTCAATCATGGTTTCATATTTCGCATACAAATGGTGGTTTCGAATTTCCACCTTTCGTTCTTCCTCATCGATCGAACTCATTTGACTCTGAGGTGGCAAGATTTTTCCCCGCTCCACCATGGCAGGAATCCCATCCTCCTGTAAAAAAGATACCAAGGCTTCACCAATCCCTAATTGCTCCAACACCTCTTTGGTATCAAACTCCGGATTCACCCGAAAAGAATTGGCCGCCGCACGAATTGCCTTTTGTTCTGCTGGGGTATATGCATGAAGTGCATGTTGAATTTTGTTGCCTAACTGTCCAAGCACCCCATCCGGAATATCCCCTGGACTTTGCGTGATAAAGTAAATGCCCACTCCCTTAGAACGAATCAGCTTCACCACCTGCTCAATTTTCTGCAGCAATGCTTTTGGAGTCCCCTTAAACAAAAGATGTGCTTCATCAAAGAAAAATATCATCTTAGGTTTTTCACAATCTCCGACCTCCGGCAGTACCTCAAACAACTCAGATAGCATCCATAACATAAAGGTCGAATACATCATGGGATTATGAATTAAGCTTTCACTGTGCAAAATGTGGATCATCCCTCTATTCTGAGAATTGTTATGAAACCAATCGTGAATATCCAAAGCAGGTTCCCCAAAAAATTGATCCGCTCCCTGCTCTTCTAATGCCAACAATCCACGCAGAATACTATTTATACTCTGACGAGGCAGATTGCCATACCGGATCCCATATTCTTTGTTATTTTCTCCCACATGGTTCAGCATCGCACACAAATCTTTTGTGTCTAACAATAATAAATCCTCATCATCTGCAATTCGAAACACAATGGTCAGAATATCCTCCTGCGTAGCTGTCAGATCCAAAAGCCTTGCCAGCAATGTAGGGCCCATCTCACTGATCGTCGTCCTTAATGGCAAACCTTTTTTGGCAAAAATATCCCAGAAACATACCGGATATTTTTGATAAATAAAATCTTCTGTAGGAACTTTTGTTTCTGCAAGTCTTTTTTTCACCCCTTCTGTCGCCACTCCCGGCTGGCACATTCCTGCCAAATCCCCTTTTACATCAGCCAGGAACACAGGTACTCCCGCATCACTAAAAGACTCGGCCAAAACTTTTAATGTAACTGTCTTCCCTGTGCCCGTAGCACCGGCAATCAAACCATGACGATTTGCCATCTGAGGAAGAATTTCCAGCCGCTTTTCCTTGCTTGTTGCCACCCAGAGCCGATTCTCGTAAAACATCCTTCTCCTCCTGTTATATGTTTTATATTTAAAAAGCCACGCATCCTTATGGATCCGTGGCCTCCGAATTCAAATATCCTTTTGCATTTTTTGTTTGCCACTGTTTATAACGATAGTTTTAGAACAGAGCAATCTTATTGTTACCTTCGGAATCATCACCGTTTACTACATAGTAAGCCGCATTCTCTTCCGGTTTTACATAAACATCAACCGTCTTGATTTCGATTCCTTTATGAGCTGCTTTGTATGCCTTTACCGCCGCAGCAACTACATCCTTCATTACCACCTCATTGGCACCATATTGAATCACAACGGATTCTTTTGGCTCTTCCTTTTTCGCTGCTGGCTTCTTTGCGGCCGTTTTTTCTTCTGTTTTAGAAAGAATTTCCTTTTCTTCCGTTTTGGCAGACGCTTTCTTTACTGGTGCCGCTTTTTTTACTGCCGACTTCTTTGCCGCCTCTGCTACTGTGGATTCTTCCTTGACTTCCACTATCGCTTCTGGTTTTTTCTTTATTGCCATTTTTCCTCCTCAACTTCAACCACAATAATTATTTTTATCCAAATATGATGTCTTTTCCCAAGTTGCTTATGGCATTATAAATCGATTTTAACCGTTTGTCAATCCTTACAACAATAACTCTGCCAGAAATACCGCTATACAAGCCCCAATCGACACACGAAACAGATTTCCATCTACCCAAGCAAGGATCACTGCCGCACAAAAACCAGCCAGGCCAGAAAAGAAAGATGCAGTAGCGGAAAGAATTGCCGGAAATGTCATCACTGACAGGCTCACATACGGAACATAATAAAGAAAAGAACGAATAAAAGGGCTGCGGATTTCTTTGCGCAGCAAAACCAGCGGTAAAGCCCGTACCAAATAGATCGTTCCCGCCATCACTAAAAGCGCCAAATTTACATTAGGTTTCATCCTGTGATTCCTCCTTTTTCTCCCCGACAGGAAATAAGATGGCAGCGGCTCCTGCCACCAGAATCGTCAATACTATGATCGGCAAACCAGAAGAAAGTCGATTCAGCCCTGGCAATTTGGTAAAAAGGGCGCTTACCACCATCGACACCATCACTACCCCTGCAATAATTCGATCTTTTTTTGCCGGAGGAATCACAATGGCCAAAAACATTCCATATAGCGCCACTCCCATCGCACTCATTGCCCGTGCTGGAAGAATCATTCCCAGGAAAGCTCCCAGAACGGTTCCCAATACCCATCCAGGCGCGGCAATGGCGGCGGCTCCATACATATAGTAGGGATGAAGTTTTCCTTCTACGCCCATCGACACGGCAAAGATCTCATCCGTCACCCCATAAGCCATAAAAAAACGATGAAAAAATGGCTGATCTCTCATGACTTTTTGAGAAAGGGCACTAGACATCAATAAATAACGCAAATTTACCACAATTTCTGTCACCATCATCTCCAGATACCCAGCTCCGGCAGCCAACGCACCAAAACCAGCAAACTGCCCTGCACTAGCCAACATCGTAGCTGACATAAATCCTGATTGCAGAACATTTAACCCCGCCTTTCTCGCCGCAATTCCCAATGTGAATGCTACTGCAAAATATCCCATTCCAATCGGAATTCCTGCCCGCATTCCCTGCAAAAACCAGAATCCTTTGGAATTTCTTTTTTCTTCCATAAATGTTATTCTCCTGACCCCTTTTCCAGCTTTTCCTTATAACATATCTGTCACAACATTTCTTATCATACTCTCATGTTTCGTCCTCGTCAACCTCCTAAACGCATCAAAACTTATCATAACAAATCTTTTGACGCTGTCCCTTTTCTGTATTATAATGATTTTCAGGTATAATTTTTCACACCTTTGGAGGATTCTCTCTATGACAAGCAAAGAACTCATCTATGTAAAAACCGTAGCCGATGAGAAAAGTATTTCCCGGGCAGCGCGGAAGCTTTTTATGGCCCAACCTTCATTAAGTCAATCCATTCAACGGATTGAAGAGACTCTGGGAACCCCTCTTTTTAACCGTACTTCCGGTGGTTTGAGCCTGACATTTGCCGGGGAACGGTATTATCATATGGCCTCGCAGATCCTAAAAATGTATGAAGATTTTGAATTGGAGATCAGCGACATCAACAATCTGCGAACGGGACGTGTTCACATGGGCATCACCAACCATTTAGGTACCTTGACTCTTGCCCGGATACTGCCAGAATACAAAAAACTTTGCCCCTATATTGAACTTTACATTCATGAAGAGAATACAGCTTCTCTGGAACAAATGCTTTTGCGCGGAGAACTGGATTTCGTTATCATGCATGCTCCCAAAGAAAGCTTCCATCCTCAGATTTCTTATGACATTATGAAAAAGGATCCCTTTGTAATCGTCCTTCATCCGCAACACGAATTGATCCAAAAGGCAGTGGAAAAACCTGGCTATCCCTATCCGGTTCTAGATGTAAAGCTTCTGGAACAAGAATCTTTTCTCATGTTACATAAGGAACAGCGAATCCGGCAGATCACCGACCGTGTTTTATCCAAAGCCGGCATTCATCATCCAAATATCACTCTGACCCTGCGCAATTATGAAACTGCGCTGCTGCTTGCTGCCAGAGGTCTGGGTATCACGATGATTCCTCTACAGTATTTCCAGATGGCTTCCTATGAATTTCATCCCACCCTACTGTGTATGGATGAAAAATACGATGCCAGCTGGGATATGTGTATCGCCAATCTGCAAAACGGCTTTTTATCAAAAGCCGATCGGCTCTTGATTCGTTTGGTAAAAGAGCAATTCAAAATGGATAAGGACTCGGATTCCCATCTGCCATTTTAAAAAGAAATTCAGGTTAATAATTTTTTTCCGCTTCCCTGGCATGGCGGATATACATTTGTCGGATTCCCTTGTATTCTCCCAGTCCTTTCAACACACATTCTACCTGATAGCCATTTCGGAGGAAGCGAGACTTCCACGAATTCTCTTGTTCTCCGGCTATATCCCGACAGACATGTTCCCCTGCCACTACGAGAAACGGAACCAGTACTACCCGGTGCGAATGGCGCTTTTTCACCAAAACTTCCACTTGTTCTGCAAGTTCAGACGCTTCCACCGTTCCCACCAGACAATCCAGATATCCTTCCTGCCAAAATTTCTCCTGAAGCCTTGAATAAGAGGCATTCGCTATGTGTTCCGTACCATGTCCCAGGAATATCAAATCGGTTCCCCTCCTGCGGTAATTCTCCAGTTCCCGTCCCAGGATCCGAACTGCCTCCTGATAATCTTCTTCCTCTGTCAGTAAAGCTTCCCCATACACCAGTTGCTCAAATTTCTCTTGATACTGATTTAGAACCTCCATCATCCGATCATATTCAAACCCATGAATCACGTGGGTACTCTGTGCTAGAACCACCCGATATCCATCCCTCCAAAGCTGTTCCAGCGCTTCCTTAACACTGTCGACGATCATTCCATCCCGTTCTTTCAAAATCCGTATAATAGTCGGGCTGGTATATGCACGGCGAAAGTCATATTCTGAAAATTCCTCTTTTAATTCTTTCTCAATAGCATCTAATGTCTTTTTTCTTGTGTCCTGATAACTAGTACCAAAACTAATCACTAATATCGCCGATTTTTTCTTTTTTTCCATATATTTGCCTCTTTTTCTCTTGCAATTATTCTCATCATATCACGAAAGTCTGTATCTTCCAAATAATTATTCTATATTTGATATGACAATATTCCACATTTTGATAGTGACAATTTTTCAATTTGTGATACAATATCTACAGAATGTGATAATCACGACAATAGAATGGGAGAATCTCATGAAAATCATTATTATAGGATGCGGCAAAGTGGGCTATGCCCTGGCAGAAGGTCTGACGGAAGAAAATCATGATGTCACCATCGTCGATTCCTCTGCCCAGCGCCTGCAGGATGTAACCGAAGAACTAGATGCCATGTCTATCATTGGCAACGGATCCAGTATCAATACTCTTTTGGAAGCGGGAGCCTCTGATACGGATCTTTTGATCGCTGTGACCGGTTCCGACGAATTGAACCTGTTATGTTGCCTGATTGCGAAAAAGCAATGGAACTGCCATACCGTTGCTCGTGTCCGCAATCCTATCTACAACAAAGAAATCGATCTGATCAAAGAAAGTCTTGGCATTTCTATGATCATAAATCCAGAACTGGCGGCTTCCGCTGAGATCGCCAGATTGTTGCGTTTTCCATCCGCTATCAAAATCGATACTTTCGCCAAAGGAAGGGTGGAACTCTTAAAGTTTCGTATCAAACCAGATTTTCAGTTGGATCAAGTATCTATCGCTGAACTTCCCCGCCATGCAAAATGTGATATTCTGGTAGCTGGCATTGAACGTGGGGAAAACGCATATATCCCCAATGGTAATTTTATTTTGCAAAATGGGGATCTGGTCTCCATCATCGCCTCTCCTAAAAATGCAGCAGCATTTTTTCAAAATATTGGGTTGGCTACTAACCAGGTCAAAAACTGCATAATTGTGGGCGGTGGTACGATCGCCGTATATCTAGCCCGACAACTTCTGGATATGAAGATCCGTGTTGCCATTATTGACAAAAATCAAGAACGATGTCAGGAACTTTGCGAACATTTGCCGGATGCTGTGATTATCCAAGGAGACGGCACCAACCGAAAACTTTTGATGGAAGAGAATTTAGAAGGCGCCGAAGCATTTGTTGCCCTGACCAATATGGATGAAGAGAATATTATGCTCTCTCTCTTTGTCCGTGAACACTCAAAAGCCAAGTTAATTACCAAAGTAAACCGGATGTCCTTTGATAATATCCTAGATCAGCTGGATTTGGGCAGCATTATTTACCCCAAATATATCACTGCTGACTATATTCTCCGCTATATCCGCGCTATGCAGAATTCCATTGGCAGCAATGTGGAAACCCTCTGCCATATTTTAGATGGTAAAGCAGAAGCGTTGGAATTCTGCATTCGAGAGAATTCCCCGGTTGTGGGCATTCCTTTAAAAGATCTGCAGCTTAAAAGCAATCTTCTCCTTGGATGTATTCATCGAAAAGGAAAAGTTATTATTCCACGAGGCAACGATACCATTAACGTTGGCGATACCGTGGTTATAGTCACCACCCAAAGGGGTCTGGACGATATCCAAGATATCCTGAAAAAATAGGGGAGTAAACCATGAATTATCGAATTATTTTTTACATAATCGGATGGATTTTAAATATTGAAGCTGCCTTTATGCTTTTGCCTTTTTTGACGGGCGTTATCTATCAAGAATCTGCCTTGTGGTCCTTTGTCATCAGCGGAATGATCTGCTTGGTCATGGGAATTGCCTTGACCTTTTGCAAACCAAAACGTCAATATTTTTATGTAAAAGAAGGTTATGTAACCGTAGCTCTAAGTTGGATTGTTTTAAGTATTATGGGCTCTCTGCCTTTTTTGCTCAGTGGCTCTATTGAACATCCCATCGATGCTTTGTTTGAGACGGTTTCCGGTTTCACTACTACTGGCGCTAGCATTCTTCCTGCTGTGGAAGACCTGCCCAAATGTATCCTTCTCTGGCGCAGCTTTACTCACTGGATCGGCGGCATGGGAGTGCTGGTATTTCTGCTATCGCTATTGAAGTTAGCTGGTGGTTCCCATATGAATCTGATGAAGGCAGAAAGCCCTGGTCCTTCTGTCAGCAAACTGCTGCCTAAGGTTCACTCTACCGCAAAGATTCTTTATGGGATCTATATTATCATGACAATTGCTGAATTTATTGTCCTAATCGTTAGCGGCATGTCTGTTTTTGATGCCCTCACCACTTCATTTGGTACGGCAGGAACCGGAGGCTTTGGTATAAAAAACGACAGTATTGCCAGCTATTCTCCTTTGATTCAGATAGAAGTGACCATTTTTATGATCCTTTTCGGGGTTAATTTTAATTTTTATTTTCTGCTTCTTCTGCGCAAATGGAAACAAGCTTTCTCCAATGAGGAAGTGTGCTGTTACTTTGCCGTTATCGGGATAGCAATTCTGCTGATCAGCTGGGATATTCGCGGACTCTATGATACTTTTTTTGTCGCTCTGCGTGAATCCGCTTTTCAGGTTGGTTCCATCATCACTACCACGGGCTTTGCCACCTGTGATTTTAACCAATGGCCGGAAATTTCCCGGACCATTTTAGTTATGCTAATGTTTGTGGGGGCCTGTGCCGGAAGTACTGGTGGCGGCATCAAAGTTTCTCGCTTTATTATCCTGATCAAATCCACGGGGAAAGAACTGAGCAGCTATCTTCATCCCCGCCAAGTAAAGAGCATCCGTATGGACGGCAAATCGATCGATCCCGAGGTAGTACGCAATATCAATGTATTCATGATTGTTTATCTTTTGATTTTTGCTGTTTCTTTGTTGGTATTGGCCTGCGATGGCACAGATCTAATCACCAATTTCACAGCTGTCGCCGCCACCTTTAACAATATTGGTCCTGGCTTAGAACTGGTGGGGCCTTCCGCCAATTTCGGATTATTCTCCAATCCGGCAAAATTGGTACTAATCTTTGATATGCTTGCTGGGAGATTAGAAATCTTCCCATTGCTTTTACTGTTTGTACCAGATATCTGGAGAAAATTCTGACACTCATTCCCTGGCAACCATCCATTCCTATTTTTCGGTTTTGGATTGTTGCCAGGGATTATTCGTGCAAAATGGTTGATTCGTACGATGGCTTTGTTTTTTCTTTGTCCATTCTCTCCCCCTCCGCCTCAATCCGTTCAATCACATCCATGTAATCGGCGCAATATTTCTGATAGATTGGCATCATTGCCTCCCGAAATCGTAATCGTTCCTCTGTGGGCATTTCCACCACAATGCATCCGGCAGCACGGACCCGTTCTTCCGATGCCCTTGCGCGTTGTGTCCACAATTCTCTTTCATACAAAGCGGAAGCACGCGCACATTCACGAATGATGTTCTGATCTTCAACAGACAGTTTCTTCCAAGTATATTCCGACATCAACTGCATCTCTGGCACTCGGGTATGTTCATCTACCGAATAGTAAGGAGCCACCTCATAATGTCGCACAGATTCATAAGAAGGCCAATTATTTTCTGCTCCATCAATGGTTCCTGTCTCCAACGCCGAATATACCTCATCATAAACCATAGGTACGGCTTCTCCTCCTAAAACTTCTATCATTACCCTCATTAATTCTGACTCCTGAACCCGAATTTTCAATCCTCGAATGTCTTCCAGCTTTTGAATCGGCTTCTTGGTACAATAAAAGTTTCTTACTCCGGCATCATACCAAGACAGTCCTACAAGCCCAGAACCTTCCATCAATTCCATAAATTCTTCTCCGATATCCCCTTCCAAAACGTTCCACATATGTTCCGAATTCGTATACAAATAGGGCATTTGCAGTACATTTAATCCGGATACGAATTCTGATAACGGTGAAAGTGAAACTCTCGCAAAATCAATGCCTCCAAATTGTAATTGTTCAATGATTGTACGCTCATCTCCCAATATCCCTTTGGCATTTACTAAAATTTCAATTCTTCCTTCGGTTCGCTCTTTTACCAATTCTGCAAAGCGATAGGCTCCCAGAGTCGTCGGATAATCTTCTGCCTGGTTTTCTGCATAAGTAAATACATATTCTGGAGCCGTCATCTGTATCTCTTTTTGCTCGGATCCCCCACAGGCACTTATACCGATCCCTATCGCACAGCCAGCCACTCCTACCAGCATCCGATTTCGAAAGTATTTTATAGAAAAAGTATGATTTCTTTTCATTTCCTATTCCCTTGCCTTTATCTTCCTGTCGTTTATTTCTATTATACGAAAAAAGGACAGGAAACACAAATAGTTTTCCTGTCCTCTCATAAACTCGACCCAGAGTCAAATCTTATCCCTTATCCCATCAATCCCGGCAGCCACATACTGATTGCTGGAACAAACGTGATTAAAAGCAGAGAAATCACCATACAAAGATAAAATGGCAAAGTGGCCTTTACCACTTTTTCCATTGGCAATTTAGCAATTGCAGAACCGATAAACAACACTGCACCTACTGGCGGAGTCAGCAGACCGATGCCGCAGTTTAGCACAACCATGATGCCAAACTGAATCGGATCAATTCCTATCGAAGTAGCTATAGGAAGCAGAATCGGGGTGGCAATCAAAATAATCGGCGCCATGTCCATAATACAGCCCAGTACCAGCAAAATCAGATTCAACAACAAGGCTAAAATATAAGGATTTCTGGTCAAACCCGTAATCGCATTTGCTGCCAAATCCGGTACATGCAGTCTTGTAAGGCAAAAGCCAAATACTGCTGAAGTCGAAATCAAAATCAATACGATAGAAAGGGTGGCAACACAATCATCCAATGCCTTCCATACCCCTTTCCAATCCAATCCCTTATACACAAACACACTCACCAACAAGCTGTAGACAACGGCAATTGCCGCCGATTCTGTGGCCGTGAACACGCCACCAACCACACCAAATACCACAATCAGTACAGCAGCCAGCGCCCAAATCGATACGCTCAACTGTTTCAAAAGATTGATGATGGAAAACGGTTCTCCTTTAGGGTAATTCCGCTTTACAGAAATAATGTAAGAGCCAATCATCAGACATCCTGCCAACAAAGCTCCCGGAATATACCCTGCCAAAAACAGGGAACCTACAGAAATCCCGCCTGCCGTGGTAGCATAGATTACCATATTATGACTGGGAGGAACCAGAAGGCCCTCACAAGAAGAGGTAATCGTAACTGCTGTCGAAAAATCAGCATCGTAGCCCTGATCCACCATCATCGGAATCAAAATGGAGCCCAGAGATGCCGTATCTGCCGAGGCAGAACCGGAAATTCCACCGAAAAAATAAGATGCCACGATATTCACCATCGCCATACCGCCTCGCATCCAACCCACGCAAGCATTTGCCAAAGCGATTAGTTTCTCTGAGATACCGCCAGATCCCATCAACACCCCCATAGTGATGAAGAACGGCACAGCCATCAGGCTAAAGGAACTGATCCCTTTTACCATATACTGACAGATATTAGAGAGAGGCAGGCCCTGGGCCATCAGGCAAAACACAGATGCCAGACCCACGGCATAGGCAATGGGAAATCGTAGAAAAATCATCACAAAAAAGCCGCCAAGTAAAACAGCAATCGCCATTGTATTTGCATCCATTACGCCTCGCCCTCCTTTACAAAAATCATTTTTATATGATTATAAAGCGCCTCAATCTCAAATACCAACATTGCCACTCCCGCTAATGGTACTGGAAAATACATCCAGAACCGAGAAAGCCATGGCATACTTTCATAAGCGCCGCGTCCGCCAATCGTTTGAGCATACTGCCATCCGACCACGATCATAATCAATGCCAGCACCAGTACGGCAAAATCCGCAAGAATATCCAGAAAACGAATCAATGCCTTTGGAAGATAGGAATCCAGAGCTGTCATCCGGATATGGGAACCATTGCGAATCGCCAAAGCTGCAGAAAGCACCGCCATATAAGACATCAATGTCAACACTACCTGCTCTGACCATGCCGGATCCGGAATAAACGGAATATATCTTCCACAAACAGCCATAGAGGTAATCGCAATATCCGCAATCAAAAGCAATTTACAAATAACAAGGGTTATCTTGTATACGATATCGTATATCGGTTTTATCTTATCAATCGATTCAAAAATCCCAGGCATAATTACTCCTTTCCTGTTATGCAATGCGGGCACAAAAGATCTTTATCGACTTTTTGTGCCCGCAAAAACCTACCACTTCAGATTTTGACTTCTTACTGCATATCCACAATCTGCTGATACAGATCGGCATAAGCGGAGGTGTTTTCTTCTACTACTTTCTTACAGGCTTCCTGCCATGGAGCTTTATCAGTAACCTCAACTACATTACATCCCTCTGCCTTCAACTCATCCAAAACCTTGTTCTCGGCTTCTTCCGAGATCTGACGATTGTACTCAGAAGCCAACTTGGAAGCCTCCATCATTGCTGCCTGCTGATTCTCTGTCAGTTTATCCCATGCGTCATCAGTAATGATTACCTGAATTGCTCCCAAAGTATGTCCATCCAGAATCAGGTTGTTAGCAACCTCCGGGAATGCATTGGACTTGTAGTTAGCAATTGGCTGCTCAGCGCCATCAACCACACCGGTCTGCAGTGCAGAATACAACTCACCAAAAGCCACAACCGTAGGAGAAGCGCCTAATCCCTCAACCATACCATTCATAATCGGATCGTTGGATACACGCAGCTTCATACCTGCCAGATCCTCCAGAGAATTCACCGGATTCTTAGTAAAGAAATGACGGAAACCTTCCTCACCATAGAACAAACCTCTTACTCCCGTACCATTGTCATGGGGCTCAAGCAGGAATTCCGGAGCCAGATCTGAGGTTGCAAAATTCCAGAAATGCTCCCGGTTCACAAAGGTATAAGGAATCGATAACAGCATAGACTTCTCACCACCATAGCTGGTCAAAGCAAATGCAGAGATACGGGACATGTCGATCGTTCCACCGCCGCCTAACATGGTATCCAGAACATCATTCTCAGAACCAAGAACGCCAGATGCCTGCAAATCAATGGTGATAGAGCCACCAGACAATTCCTCAACTTTCTCTTTGAAATAAGAATCGGTCTGTCCCACAATCGTATCCAGAGGATTCACCTCTGCATATACTAAAGTTACAGCTGGATCATTGGCAGCTGCTGCTCCAGAAGCATCACCAGCTGCTTCTGGAGCCTTTTCTCCATCTGCCGCTGTAGTCGTCTCTGCCGCAGTATCTGCAGCCGGAGCTGCTGTAGTAGCCGGAGCATCCGGTTCCTTCAATCCACAGCCAGATAATGATGCCACTACCATAGCTGCACATAATGCCGTGCTAATCCATCTTTTTTTCATAACACATTCCTCCTTATCTTTTTTATAAAACATCTCCTGAATTCTTGTAAAATTCACAAGATACTGTTATTATAAGGCAAAAATCCCAAAAAGAAAATGGTAAATTTTTGTGAATCCTAGTATATTTTTAACTTGTCTCATATATTTTTTTATACATTTCAGACAAATAGTCATTTCCCGTGGCGAAAACATTGAACACGATATTCTGTAGGACTGACACCAGTAATCCGTCGAAACACTTTCGTAAAATAGTTGGAATCCCCATATCCAACTGCCTTGCCGATTTCTTTAATATTGGCTGTCGGCTCTTCCAGACGCCGTTTTGCTTCTTCTACCCGATAATCCGTCAAATAAGAAATAAAATTCTGGCCAAAACATTGTTTAAACAATTTGCAAAAATATGCCTCTGAGTAATTCATCGTTCTGGCCAATTCCTGCATCGAAATATCGTACATATAGTTTTCATGGATATAACGTGTAATCACCTCTCGCACTCCAAACAAACGGGAATTTTCCAGTTCTTCTGTCTCCTCCAAAAGAAGGTGGGGAATCTCCTCAGAATTCTCTTTTGTGAGTTTTCCGTCTGGCTGCCATGTCATTGTATACTCTTCTGCCGGCTCCCTGCTCTCTCGATGTGTGTCCTTTTTCTTCTTTTGTACTTCCTCTGCTAGACGGATAGCCTCCTCCACTACTAACATCAGCTCCTGCTCCTCATAAGGCTTTAACAGATAATCCAAAGCCCGCACCGTAATCGCTTTCCGGGCATAGGCAAACTCATCAAAAGCAGTCAAAAAAATAATACAACAATCCTTATCTTTCTCACGAATTCTCTCAGCTGCTTCAATCCCATTGACTCCCGGCATCTCAATATCCAGAATCACCACTTGAATATTATGTTTTTCATAGATTTGCAAAGCTTCCCTGCCATTCTCTGCCTGAAAAATAACACACCGCTCACCCAGATTTTTATGTAAAGTTTTATATAAAACAGCTCGTTCCAACATCTCATCATCTGCGATCAGCAAATGAACCATATGCTCCCTCCTTTTCCTCCCAAGGTATCTGAATCTGAATTACTGTTCCCCGATCTTTTCTGCTGTAAATCCACATCTTTCCTTCTTGGTATATGGTTCGTATTCTTTGATAAATGTTGCCCAATCCAATCCCTACTTTTGCTGTGTGATTTTCTTTTAACGCCACCTCTAACTGTTGCCGGATCGCTTCGTCCATTCCAGCGCCAGTATCTGCTACGGATATCTTCAACCTCTCTTCTTTTTTCCAGACACGAAGAAACACTCTCCCTCCCTGCTCCTTTTTGGCTACTCCATGGACGATTGCATTCTCTACCAATGGCTGCAAAGTAAACGCCGGGATCCGTACCACCGCCTCTTCCACCTCAATGCTATAAGCATAGCGAATCCTATTTCCAAAACGCATTTTCTGGATATACATATAATCCTTCACCACTTTCAGTTCTTGCTCTAACGGCACAATCTGTTCCGTAGTTTTTAAATTATAACGAAACAGATTGCTCATACTGGTTATCATTTTCTCTGTAGTCGATGCATCCTCCAGTCTGGCCATACAAGCGATTATATTGAGAGTATTGAACAAAAAATGAGGATTAATCTGGCTCTTTAGCAATTCCATACGAGCAGCTTCCAGTCTCTTCTCCATCTCCATTTTTTCCATTTCTTCTTTGTGGAGCAACTCGGAAATTTCATGATTTTTCATCAGCGTATGAATATAGCCTTCCGTAGCATGTTTCATACGATTAAATGCCTGCACCATCTCTCCCATCTCGTCCCGGTTCTCCACAGTCAAATCTTCACCACTAAAATCATTGATAGCAATCTTTCTGGTAGCCTCTGCTAGTTTCTCCATCGGATCTACTACTGCATGAGAAAGCAAACGAGTGAGAAAGACCATTACAAGAATCATCACTACAGAAAGAAGTAAAATCAAATAAGGCATCCAATAAAAGAACGGGACGCGCTTCTGATAACTGGCATCCCCATCTGCCATCGTCAATTGAAGTAACCGACGGGCATAAAGCAGCAAATAGTCCTGCATGGCATATACTTGATATAATTTGGTAATATATCCCTGTTTTTCTGGTCCAATCTCCAATATCTCATCCCGTGAAAAACAATAGCATTCATAGGCATTATGAATATTCCAAGTTCTGCCATATCGTTCTGCCCCCACCGTAAAATAGTCAAAAGGCAATCTTTCCAGACTTTTTCCGGTCCTCTGGCATGACGCTTCATAATGCTCCCAGTTTTCTTCTGTCCGGTTCCGAATGTAGGCTTTAAATGCCTGCGATTCCAGTTCCATTGCCTCTTGAAAATCATAGCATTTTGAGTTATCATCCAGAATGATATTGATATTTCCTAGAGCAAAATCCATCAGCAGAAAACTAAATACCGCAGATACACCGATCACCAGAATAATCAGACAAACATAGATTCCCAGCTTTTTCTTTAAGGAGATTCCCAACCACATCGCTTTTATATATGCATGCATCCCCATTCTACTTTCCTTTTTCTTCCTCTATTGTCTGTTTTTTCATAAATGAAAGCCCCTATATCCGTATGTCTGTTTTTCAAAATTGCAGAAATATCGGTCAGGAGCTTTCCTTTTATTGTTGAAACGATATTATTTCCCCTCATAAATGATTGCCGATTCTACGGTATAATTTTTCAGTTTCTCCCGACCACATAATCCGGCAAGTTCCATGACAAAACATATTTTTACCACCTTACCGCCCAATTGTTCCACCAATCCGCTGATGGCTTCTATCGTACCCCCAGTAGCGATCAGATCATCAATAATAACCACCTTCTGTCCTGGTCGGATAGCATCTTTGTGAATCTCAATCTCAGCTGTGCCATATTCCAGTTCATATTTTGCAGAAACCGTTTCTCTTGGCAACTTACCCTTTTTGCGCACGGGAACGAAACTTTTATGACTGGCATAAGCCACTGGCATACCAAATATAAAACCTCGCGATTCTGGTCCTAACACCACATCAAAATCCAGCCCATCTACCATTTTCAACAATGCATCAATAGCCAAGTTCAACCCGTCAGCATCCTGCAAAATCGATGTCACATCCCGAAAAATAATTCCCGGCTCCGGAAAATCCGGAATACTTATCACATAATCCTCCAATTTTTTCATCTTTGCCTATTCCCCTTTCTGTAGATAATGGTAAAAGAATATTATTGAAAAACCTTCATCAAATTTGCCACCTCTTCCTGACAGGCCGGCTCCTGAAACGAACTATATGCATAAAAACAATACCCAGAAATCTGCCCGCTTTCCCGGCCTTCCTGCACCTGCCTTTTAATGATATCATTCCGTCTCAGCCACTCTGGCACAGCATTATTGTCCGTACTTCCAGATCCTGTCTTATACATCGCAAGACCAAGATACAAACGTGTGTTCCCCTTTTTCTTTAACTGAATCCATGTTTTCAGATTGTTGGAAAAAGCAAAGGGCGCCGGGCTTCCATCTGAAAGCTTGTGTTCAAATCCCCAGTAAATCTGCGGCATGATATAATCCACATATCCATCCTGAGACATCCAGGTATCCACATCGGCAAACAGACGATTATCGCTGCGCAGATGCTCCACATACCCTTCTGGACTGATCCCAAACTGCACATGCGGCTTTGTGCTTTTTACCGCCTGATATACCTCCTGAATCAACTGATTAATATTCTCACGACGCCAATCGCTGATATTGGAGGAGCTGCCAGAAGCATCGTATTCCGGTTTATCAAACCATTTATTCTCATCCTCATTATTCACTTCCGGATAGAAATAGTCATCAAAATGAATTCCATCTACATCATAATGTTCCACAATCTCTCGGACTCCTTCGATAATTCGCCAACGTACTTCTTCAACTGCCGGATTTAAATAATATTCCCCATTGTGTTTTAAAACCCATCGATCGTTCGTTATATCGCTGTCCGATAACCATTGCCGGACAAAACTCTGTTCGGATACCTGATTCCAACGATTCAAGTAGCCAGTTACCCGATAAGGGTTGATCCAGGCATGGAACTGCAACCTCCTCCGGTGAGCCGCCTGCACAAAATAAGCCAATGGATCATATCCCGGATCTTTCCCCTGAGTCCCCGTTACAAATCGGGACCAGGGAAAATATTCGGAAGGGTACATGGCATCTGCGTCTGGCCGTACCTGAACAAAGACGGCATTCATCTTTAGTTCCACACACCGATCCAGGATCTGATCCACACCCGCTTTAAAACCATTTTCATCTGCTGGCAGCTTCTCCCAATCCAAATAAGAAATCCACACTCCCCGCAGCTCTTGCGATGGTCCTCCTTCCGGCTCTCCCGTTCCTGCTGTTTTCAATCCACTTCTCCCATCCCCTGGCGCTGCCAGAGCAAAAAATGTTCCTCCTAATACCAATATTCCTGTTATTATCAGGAGCCGCAGTTTTTGAATCCACTTCTCCTTTCTTTTGTTCCCTTGAACTGCCATATCCCCTCCTAATTCTTCCGGTACTTCCAGCTTATCTCTTAAAATCCACTAAACTTCAGTATACCAAAAGCCCGAATAAAGGGCAACTTTTCTCTTTGATTTTTTCTAAATATTTTCTTTCCTCCCAACAGTTCTCTTTCCTTGGCAACTTTACAACAAAAATTCACGAAACACCCGATTGCTCACATCAATCCCCCGGCGACTTAGCCTTACCCAGGGAGCCTCTATCTCAATCAGTCCCTGATCCTGCAGCTTATCCAATACCTGCCCATAAATCTTCCACATATTTCTTCCAAAACGTCCCAAAAACTCATTGCCAGATACCCCCTGCATCATACGCAAACCCAGAAACATAAATTCTTCCATTTTATCTTCCAGAGAAAGTTCTTGAATTTCACAGGCGGCGGCTCCAGCCTCCCGCAGATCGAGAGAAAGATATTTTTTAAGACTCGTTTCATTGTGATAGCGATAACCGCTGATATAGGAGGAAGCTCCAAGACCAAGCCCCAGATAATCCGCCCCCGTCCAGTACCCAATATTATGGCGACACGCAAAACCCGATCGAGAATAATTGGAAATTTCATAGCGCTCATAACCCTGCGTCGCCAAAAGCGCCCTGGTCATCTCATACATTTTCCGATCGGTATCCTCATCTGGCAATGGCGGCAGTTCTATGTGATTATTCCAACAATCTCCCGGCAAAATACTTCTGGAATGGTGACGGGTACTTATCTCCTGTGTCTCTTCCTTTGTCAAAGGCGTACCGCCTTCTCCGCCATATCTTTCATAAAAAGGCGTTCCTTCCTCAATGATCAAGCTGTAGGCAGAAATATGCTCTGGTTTTAACATCACCACTTTGCGCAATGTATTTTTCCATGAATGGATATCTTGTCCTGGCAAAGCTGACATCAAATCCACACTGATATTCGTAAACCCCACTTGGCGGGCCCGCTGATAACTTTTTAGAAAATCATCAAAGGTATGAATTCTTCCCAAAATTTTCAATTCTAAGTCATCTGCAGACTGCAGTCCTAAACTCAGACGATTGATGCCGCTCTCCCGATAAACCTCCAACTTTTCCATAGTCAGAGTCCCCGGGTTGGCTTCAATGGTGATCTCCGCATCCGCAGCAATTCCAAAACAGTTATGAAGTACAGCAAACAATTCGCCGATCAGCTCCGCAGGCAGCAGAGAAGGCGTTCCACCCCCCAGAAAAATACTGGTCACACAGCTATCTGGAAAGCAGGAACTTTGCCCGTATATTTCTTCAATTAACTTGTCCATATAGTCCCGGTAAGTAGATTCCGGAACCGCAAAAGATAAGAAATCGCAGTAAGCACATTTCCGGGCACAAAACGGAATATGGATGTAAAGTTCCAGTTCTCGTTTATTCATCATCTAATTTCAGCACACTCATAAAAGCTTTCTGCGGAATCTCCACACTTCCTATCTGGCGCATCCGCTTTTTCCCTTCCTTTTGTTTCTCAAGCAATTTCTTTTTCCGACTAATGTCCCCGCCATAACATTTCGCCAACACATCCTTGCGCACAGCCTTCACCGTCTCCCGAGCAATGATTTTACCTCCCACAGCTGCTTGTATGGGAATCTCAAAGAGATGGCGCGGAATTTCTTCCTTTAGCTTCTCACACATCTTCCGACCACGCTCATAGGCAGATTCCCCATGGACAATAAAAGACAACGCATCTACTTCTTCCCGGTTCACCAGAATATCCAGTTTGACTAACTCCGCCTGCTCATATCCTTTCAAGTCATAATCAAAAGAGGCATAGCCCCGAGAACGAGATTTTAATGCATCAAAAAAATCATAAATAATCTCGTTAAGAGGCAAATCGTACTTCAAAAGAGCCCGTGTCTCCTCCATATATTCCATCCCTTTATAGATACCGCGCCGCTCCTGACACAACGTCATAATCGCGCCCACGAATTCTGTAGTCACCATAATCTCTGCTGAGACAATCGGTTCTTCCATATAATCGATCTCTGTAGGATCCGGCATATTGGTCGGATTCGTCAATTCAATCATCTCGCCATTTTTCTTATGGATATGGTAGACTACACTGGGTGCTGTCGTAACCAAATCAAGATTATATTCCCGCTCTAGCCGTTCTTGAATGATCTCCAGATGCAAAAGCCCTAGAAAGCCACAGCGGAAGCCAAATCCAAGTGCCACGGAAGTCTCTGGCTCAAAAAACAAAGAAGCATCATTTAACTGAAGCTTTTCCAATGCTTCCCGCAAATCATTATAGCGGGCACCATCTGCCGGATACAAACCGCAGTATACCATGGAAGTTACTTTTTTATAACCTGGCAATGGCTGAGCACAAGGATTCTGTGCATTCGTCACTGTGTCACCTACCATAGTATCCTTCACATTTTTGATACTGGCAGTCAAATATCCTACCATACCGGCACTTAACGTATCACAAGGGATAAACTGGCCGGCACCAAAATATCCCACTTCCACAATCTCTGCTTCCGCGCCGGTAGCCATCATCCGTATCCGGGTTCCCTTCTTCATCATTCCTTCCACAATCCGGCAAAAAACGATCACTCCTTTATAGGAATCATAAACCGAGTCAAAGATCAACGCCTGCAAAGGGGCCTGAGGATCGCCCTTGGGTGCCGGTACTTTGTGCACGATCGCCTCCAGAACTTCTTCTACATTCCATCCTGTCTTCGCCGATATCCGTGGTGCATCATGGGCCTCTAATCCAATGACATCTTCAATTTCATCCGCAACCCGATCCGGATCCGCACTGGCCAAGTCAATCTTATTAATCACTGGTACTACATCCAAGTCATTATCCAGAGCCAAATAAACATTTGCCAAAGTCTGAGCCTCAATTCCCTGAGCTGCATCCACCACTAAAATCGCTCCATCACAAGCTGCCAGGCTTCGGCTTACTTCATAGTTAAAATCCACATGTCCTGGTGTATCGATCAGATTAAAAATGTATTCCTCTCCATCGTTTGCCCGATACACTGTCCGCACAGTCTGAGCTTTGATGGTGATGCCCCGTTCCCGCTCCAAATCCATGTTATCCAATACTTGAGACTGCATCTCCCGGCTGGTAAGCAGCCCTGTCATTTCAATAATACGGTCTGCCAGAGTCGACTTCCCGTGATCGATATGTGCGATAATACAAAAATTTCGGATTTTGCTCTGGTCCATTCCTGTCATATCGTTCCCTCTCTTGCTTTTATCTCTTATTCTGAATCGGTAAATCCAAAATATACCTACATTGTTTGCTATAGAATATACCATTTTTTTATCTGCCTTGCAACACCCTATCTAAAAGTTCCGCCAGCGGTTCCATGGCATTATAAGCTTCCTCGCCGCTGTTGGTCTGTGCACCTACTTCAATCAATGCCGAACGCGGTCGCAAATGCAGATTATAGCGAAGTCCTTTCATATATATTTTTCTGGTATAACCAGGAAAACGTTGTGCTGCATCGAGCTGCATCTGTAAAGTAAACGCCAGATTTTCCTGAAGATAAGGATTCGGCAGATATGCAATCTCTCCTTCCGGTGTCCGGCTCATCCCTTGAAAAAACATAATATTTGCTGTAGGTTTTCCATTTACTTCTGACATTAGATGCAAAGTATCTTTTACTCCGTCACGATGCAAATCCAACACTACCTGGATAGAAGGATTCTCCTGCAAAATTTTACTTATTCCCTCCAATGCGTAATTATAAGCTCGGCTTCGATCCAGGGTTCCTCCTTGAATATCATACTTGCTTGTATCATGGATTACCCCCCATCCCTTCTCTTCTAAAAGCTGTGTCAATCGATTTCCAATACCGACGACCGATGCCTCCGGATTTTCTGGTCCATAATCGGCATAAGTTTCTTGAGAATGTGTATGGTAAATTAGAATTTGAGGCCCCGAACTATTTTTTTCCAAGCTCAAATCCAGTCCTAGAAGTTCCTCTGCCTTCATCAGATCTCTGGGAGCTGTCGTTGAAGTGTGAACACTGTAAAAATGTTTCATCAGGTAATCATAATCTTGTAACTGAGCCAACGCTGGTATATTTTCTCCTTGGTGAATATTTTCTTTATTTTCTCTGTCATCTGCTATTTCTGTCTCCCAAACTTGTACTCCGTCCTTTGATATTGCCTCTGGATTTATATTACTTCCCATTTCCTGATTTCCCAGCTGATTCCATCCTCCCCCCATGGTCCCTGCATTTTCTGGCCCGGCTCCTGTACTCTCATCCCAAAAAAGGTACACGTATGTATCATACGTATACCTATAATTCTGATAAATTGCATAAGAAGGATCTCTCCCATATTCCCGTACTGGTTCTTTATCTGGCGCCATAGCCGGATAACATCCTCCCAGTAACAAAGTCAAACCGCGAATCAACCATATCATCAGCTCATTCAAGCCGAATGATCTCCTTTTTCAGTCGTTTCATAATCTTCTTTTCCAGACGGGAAATATAGGACTGGGAAATACCTAACAAGTCAGCTACCTCTTTCTGTGTCATCTCGTTTCCATCTGCATCCTTTAATCCATAACGCAATTCCACAATTTTCCGCTCCCGAGGATTCAAACGACTGATCGCATGATTTAGCAAATTTTTTTCTGTCTCATCCTCCAAATCCCGGTAGATAACGTCCTCATCTGTACCTAGAATATCGGAAAGCAAAAGCTCATTCCCGTCCCAGTCCACATTAAGAGGCTCATCAATGGACACCTCCATGCGGGTCTTATTGTTCCTGCGCAGATACATAAGAATCTCATTTTCAATACAGCGAGAAGCATAGGTGGCCAGTTTGATATTCTTTTCTGGATTAAAAGTATTGATCGCTTTAATTAATCCAATCGTACCAATCGAGATCAAATCTTCCACACCTACACAAGTGTTATCAAATTTTTTGGCAATATAGACTACCAGTCGCAGATTATGCTCGATCAACTGCGAACGAGCTTCCTTCTCTTCTTCTGTCCCCAGCTGAGCTATCCGTTCTGCCTCCTCTTTTGCATCCAAAGGTGGCGGCAGGATATCGGCACCGCCTATGTAATGCACCTCTCCCTGACGTTGCCAAAGCATTGTCGTGAAAGAAGGTGCCGCCTTAAATTGAAACCGATTCGGTATGGAAACTTTTACTATCATTTCTTTGCAATTCCTCCAAATTCATTCTCATTATGTAACTATCTTATCATTCACAGTTACATGCATAATTTGCAGCTGTTATCGGACAGTTATCTCCTTGATCCATGAAGCAGCATTTCATAGCGGTTATCCAGCGACAATGGTCTTTTACTGATTGCCAGCCAGGGGCGATCGTAATGTCGAATTCCCCCTCCCTCTTTTTCTACTTCCATGAAATCAATCCGGATTCCAGGCATCACTGCATATTCAGAATCTACAGTCCGAAACGGAATATAGATGATCTGTGGAACGGTCTTGCACAAGGCAAGGGAAACCGCTCGGGTAACTACATGAACCGGCTGACCTCCATAAGGCTCATACAGCTGATTCCCGGTATCCCACAATGCCGTTACCATTTGTTCCACTCCCCGGTAAGATAACTTCACCTGGCATAAAACCGCCTGTTCTCCAGCCTTTTTTCTGACCAGTTTCAGACAAGCAAGAATACCAAAATAAATTCCTGCCGCCAAAAGGCATAGGGGAAATAATTTCCACTGACGAATTGCCCTTGTCCCGGAGAGATAATATCCGGCTGTCATGGAATCTCCCAACATATCAAAGATACCTCCGGCCATCACACTTACTAGCCAAAAAGTTATCAGGCAGCTCCCAATGTGATGGAGATCCAACCAATCAGTCCATCTTCTTCTGTCAGGTTGACTTCGCAGGCGTCGTCCCGTACCAAAAGCCAAAATTACCATTGTTCCTCCCAGTCCCAGCCAAGTCAAAAGAAATACGATCCAGTCAGAAAATTCCGGAAACAATAAATTCAGACAAGCCCATATCCCTCCTACCAAAGAAGATAGCGCCAATCTCCACCAAGGTGAAGACAAATGAAGCAGATATTTTACCAATGAAAGAAGCAGATAATCCATTCCAAAATTGACCAGAAAAAAAACATCCAGATATAACGTGATTGTCACGTTCGAAAAATTTCACCTCCCTGTCGCATCTCGTAACCATTCCGATACCTTCCCTGTTCATTTACAGCTTCCATTATTATAAACACTCTTTAGGGCAAATTTTGTCAAAGACAGAGAGCGGACTCTCTTTTTTGTACGACAAAAAAAGACAGAAAACTCTCTGAGCTTCTGTCTTTCTATATTAAATACAATCTCTGTTCCCATCTGGAACAAACTCTGTTTGTTTCGAAACTAACGCTTATTTTTCAAAAAATCCGGAATATTAATCTGTACATCCCGATTCATCGGACGATAAGCCGTCTGCTGTGGAGCTGTCTGTTGAGAACCCATGGTCTGCTGCACAGGTTTCTGCTGCATTGGCTGCGACTGCCCTGTCCTGGCCGTAGCACTCGCCTCTGCTGCCGCTACCGAATTTGCATTCTGATTATTGAAATTCATTCCACCAGGCATCTTTGGTTTATAACTATTGAAACCAGCCATTGCCTTATTCACTGAAGATGTGGCATTCACACTATGCCCATCCAGTCCTGTGGCGATTACGGTGATACTGGCCTCATCCTGAGCATTCTCATCATACATGGCTCCAAATATAATATTGGCATCATCACCAGCCATCTCCTGAACAAAGCTTGCCGCTTCATTAGCCTCAATCAAGCTGATATCTCCAGAGATATTGATAATCACATGGGTAGCGCCCTCAATGGTAGTCTCTAAAAGCGGGCTGGATACCGCCTGCTTCACAGCTTCTAAAGCCTTTTCATCTCCTTTGGCATGTCCAATTCCGATATGGGCAATTCCCTTATCCGTCATAACCGTCTGCACATCAGCAAAATCCAGATTGATCAGACCTGGTACATTGATCAGATCCGTGATCCCCTGAACCGCCTGCTGCAACACCTCATCGGCCTTCCTCAATGCATCTGGCATGGTAGTCCGGCGATCTACAATCTCTAACAGCTTGTCATTGGGAATCACAATCAAAGTATCCACGCTTTCCTTCAAACGCTCAATACCGCTTAACGCATTTGTCATACGGGTCTTCGCCTCAAAACGGAAAGGCTTTGTCACCACACCTACGGTCAGAATCCCCATATCTTTCGCTAGACGAGCAATCACCGGGGCCGCTCCGGTACCGGTACCGCCACCCATCCCGCAGGTGACAAAAACCATATCGGCCCCTTTCATAACCTGAGCCAGCTCATCCGAGTTCTCCTCCGCCGCCTTCTGACCTACCTCTGGTTTTGCTCCTGCCCCTAGCCCCTTAGTCAACTTTTCTCCAATCTGCATGGCAGTTGGCGCCTTACAAAACTGCAGCGCCTGCTTATCTGTATTGATTCCGATGAATTCCACACCGGCAATATTCTCCTCAATCATACGATTTACGGCATTGTTGCCTGCACCACCGACTCCGATCACCACAATTCTTGCAGAATTTTCCGCCTCATTTATCTTAATCTCTAACAAGACTTTCTTCCTCCTTCAGCCCTCTCAGATCCGTCTCTGCATGTATCGTCCTTCATATGCATTCTCAATCTGGTCTATCTAATACTATATGTGATTTTTTGAAAAATATCAACCGTTATTTTACAAAAACTTTGCAAGTTTTTGTCCTCTCTCCGAATCAATCCTGCCAATTCTTGATCATTTGGGCTCTAGCGTGTAACCCGCACGAATATTTGTTTCATCATAATCCTCCAAATGAAGAATTCCACTGACTCCCTCCAATTGTGGAAGCATATCTTTAAGTTCAGCAACCTTGCCATTTAAGTTACCTCCGCTTCCCAAAAGAACCTCTATCCCTTTCATATACAAGGTAATCTCTCCATATCTTCCATATTGAATCCGATCCACTTGAAGATGATTAATCGTAAGAATTTGTGTCAAATTCAAAATCTCCTGGAAAATCTCTTCTTTTTCCAACGGCAGCTTCTGATAAAGAACAATCTGACCAAACTTCAGCCCCGTTATCAATGGAACGCCTGGTAATGCCTCATTTGCACTCTCCACAATGATTCCATCTTTATCAAAGTACATATAACTACTCATATAAGAGACATAACCCACCACACTTTTTTCATAAACAATTACTTCCACACGATTTGGAGCTTGAAAAACAATCTCATAGTCCTCTACAAAAGGAATCTGAATATGTTTTTTTAACCGATCCTGTAAAAAACAGAGCAACGTATTCCTACTTTTATTGTCCGGAAACAAGAAACCTACAATCTCTTCCTGCGTATACTGCTTATTTCCTGTCACATCCACCTGGGTAATCCGAACAGATAAAAACAAAATTCCCACCAACAGCACAATAATTACTGCGCCAATCTTAAGTTTTCTTTTTTTTTCATTCTGTATTTGCCGCATGATTCAATCCTCTTCTAAAGCGATCTCTGCCCCTAATGCAGTCAGATCTCCGCAAATATCCTCATATCCCCGGCTAATATAAGAATATCCATGAATACGGCTTTCCTTTTCTGAGGCAAGTCCCGCTACCACCAATGCTGCTCCTCCCCTTAAATCTGATGCCCAAATTTCACCTCCCACTAAAGGATATTTTCCAATTACATGTGCGCTTCCTCCTTTGATAGTAATATGAGCACCTATTTTTTTTAACTCCTCTGCTGTGGCAAACCGTTCTTCAAATATATTTTCCTGAATTCGGGAATACCCATCGGCAACCGATGCTACGGCCAACATCACCGACTGCAAATCCGTAGGAAACTCCGGATAAGGACCCGTGCTCAAATTTACCGGATATGGCCGGCCATCCATCCGTGCGCAGATACACTCCGGATCAATTTCACATATACACCCCGTCTGCTGTAATGCTCCCAATGTTCCTGCCATATGCGTGGCCGGCACACCCTGCAGGCAGAGTTCTCCACCTGTCACTGCCAGCGCTCCTAAATAAGTACCAGCTACAATCCGATCTCCCGGCACTGTAAACTCACAATCATGTAACTTTGTTCCCCCATAAACTGTCAAAAAACCACTTCCGATCCCTTCTATCCGAACTCCCATCGATTCACAAAACCGGCATAACACCTCAATCTCCGGTTCCCTAGCCGCTCCTCGAATGCGGGTAATTCCTCTGGCGGCCACTGCTGCCATCAAAGCGTTTTCTGTAGCTCCGACACTGGGAAAAGCAAGAGACAAATCTGTTCCCTGCAGATTTCTGGCAAATGCTTTGATTGTCTCCCCCTCACTACAAATTTCGACCCCCATCTGCCGCAGAGCCGCCAGATGCAGATCAATCGGACGCCGGCCTATGACACACCCTCCCGGATAACAAGTCTCAGCCTGACGAAGTCGGCCTAACAGCGGTCCCAATAACATAATCGAAGAACGCATTCTCCCCCCTGCCTCATCTGGCACTTGGCTCCGGCATAGTCCTCGCGTGTCTATCACCAACTCATGCCCCTCCAATTGACATTGGCAGCCTAAAGCTTCCAATATCTCTATCATACAGAACACATCCTGTATCCTGGGAATATTTTTTATCACGATCATTCCCTCATGAAGTAAGGCAGCCGCCATCACTGGCAACACAGCATTTTTGGAACCCTGAATTTTCATCTCCCCCCGCAGACTTTTCAAGCCCTGGATCCGAATAACAGACAATCCGATACCTCCCATGGTATTTGCCTATATTCTATCCTATGTAATATAGAGAAAAAAGGTTCTAATGACAGAATCGTTCTTTCTATTTCTCCAGTTTGATCTGATTTGAAACACTTAAAACCATCCCCATCTCTATCATCAAAAACATGACCGATGTACCTCCATAACTAATAAATGGCAAGGTAATGCCTGTATTGGGGATTGTATTGGTTACCACTGCAATATTCAAAATAACCTGAATCGCAATATGCCCCATCACTCCCACGACAAGCAGAGAACCGAACAGATCTGGAGCATTGGCCGCAATCAGCATAAATCGATAAATCAAAAACAAAAAAATCAGAATCACGGAAATAGCGCCAAACAATCCCAGCTCTTCACAGATAATAGCAAAAATATAATCATTCTGGGCTTCTGGAACAAAACCCATCTTTTGTATACTCTCTCCCAATCCTTTTCCCACTAGACCACCGGAACCAATTGCATACAATCCCTGCAATACCTGAAAACCACCATCCATGGGATAAGCTTCTGGATCCAACCACACATAGATTCGTTCTAACTGATATGGTTTTAAAAGTTTAATTTTCTCAAGTCCATAGGCCAAAGGCCCTGCTATTGCCACCATTCCAGCTCCAACAACTGCACAAAGAAAGAACGGCCACTTCTTCTCACAAGCCACAAATAACATGAAGAAGGCAATCCCAATGATAATAATACCCGAACTTAAATTATTGGCAGCAACCAGACCGGCAATCGGAAACGTCAGTATCGCTACCATTCCCACAGCACGCAAAGAATTAATCTTTCTTCCCATTTGAGTAATCACGGCCGCTAGCAAAACAATTAAGACAATTTTTACAAACTCCGTAGGTTGAAAAGTGATTCCCCCCACATTTAACCAGCGCCGGCTACCATGAGAATCATGTCCCATGATCGCCACGGCAATCATCAGAACATAAGAAAGCAAGTAGGCCAACACAGCAAAGCGGGCATACCAGTGATAATCCAGTTTTGATATAATAAGCGCCAACAGCAGGCCACTCATAGATATCTTCAACTGTCGCATCATATAGTAAGAGGCATCTCCATGCTGCAATTGTGCAGTGTAGGAGCTGGCACTATAAATCATCACCAGACCAAAGGCTGTTACGAATATCACACTAAACAGCAGACTGTAATCGTAGAATCGCTTTGGTTTATTTTTTTTTGCCAGATACCTTACCTCCTCTCCAGCTGCCCCAATCTCCCTTAAGGCAGCTTCTCACATCAGAACCATCACAGATTTCTCACACATTCTTTAAAAATATCGCCCCGTTGCTCATAGTTATCAAACATTCCCCAACTTGCACAAGCCGGAGAAAGAAGCACACTGTCGCCAGCATCCGCATAAGCAGCACAGACATGCACAGCTTCCTCCATATCCTCGGCATACATAATCTCATTAAAGCCGTGGGCACGAGCACATTCTGCAATTTTGTCCCGGGTCTGTCCGATCAAAACCAAGTATTTGACTTTGCCAGTAAACTCCTGGATCCACTTATCATATTCACTATGTTTATCGTAACCTCCAGCAATCAATACCGTCGGACCTGGCATAGCGCGGATTGCCTGAATCGCCGCATCGGGATTGGTTCCCTTGGAGTCATTATAATATTTTACTCCGGCACGTTCCAACACATACTCGATTCGATGCTCCACAGCTTTAAACTCCATTACCTCTTTGCGGATCACCGCCAGAGGAACCCCGATCCGAATCGCAATGGCGGCGGCTGCCATCACATTCTCATAATTATGCCGTCCCAGAAGCTTGAGCTCATGGACATCTACCAAAGGTTCCTTTTCTCCACCATGGCTGTAAAAAATCTGACTTCCATCCAAATACAGTCCCTCTGCCAGAGGACGAACACTGCTGAAAAAAATCACTTTTGGTTTTAGTTCTTTGCTCTCTCCAAATTCCCGTAATACCGGATCCTCATAGTTGAGTATCACACAATTTTGAGCGGTCTGATTTGCCGTAATCCGCTCTTTAATTTCTATGTAATTTTCCATAGAACCATGACGATTTAAATGATCCGGCGTAATATTCAAGATCGCACTGATATCTGGGCGATAGTCCATGATCGTCTCTAACTGGAAACTGGAAACTTCTGCCACAGTCACGGAACGATCTGTCGTTTCTAGCGCCATTTCTGTACAGGGAATCCCGATATTTCCTACTACAAACACCTCCTGAAAATAAGCTTTCATAATCGCACCGGTCAATGCTGTAGTCGTCGTCTTGCCATTTGTCCCGGTAATTGCCACTAGTCTTCCCTTAGATACATGATAGGCCAGCTGGATCTCTCCCCAAATGGGAATTCTGGCTTCATCAAGTACAGCTACAAAAGGGGCATCCAGAGCAATTCCCGGACTGATAATCGCCAGCTCCACTCCCACCAAAGCAGTTCGAGATAGCTCACCCACAAGAATATGAATTTTTGACTCTTCTTCAAATTTTGCTCTTAATTTATCTCTATCCAACCGTTCATTGCTATCATAAAGGATCACTTCGCCCCCTAAAGCCAAAAGCAGCTTCGCTGCAGCAATCCCACTTTTACCAGCACCTGCCACCAGTACCTTTTGATCGCTCATATTCTTATCCTCCTCATGTCCTTTTATCAAAGGCCCAGATAAGCCAGCAGACAGAGAATCGCCGTGGTGATGGAAAACACTGCCACTACCCGGGTCTCTGACCATCCACCCAGCTCAAAGTGATGATGTATAGGGGCCATACGGAATATACGTTTCCCTTTAGTAGCTTTGAAATAACTAACCTGCATGATAACTGACAATACCTCAACCAGATAAATCAACCCGACTATAGGAATAAAGAAAGGCATCCGCATCATCAGTGCGCTGGAAGCCACAAATCCCCCAAGAGCCAAAGAGCCGGTATCTCCCATAAACACTCTTGCCGGATAAACATTAAACAGCAAAAAGCCCAGCAGACTTCCTACCACTGCCCCCGTAATCGGACTAATGCCACTATCTTCCCCTAAAGCCACAATGGTCAAAAAAGTCGCCACCAATATGGTCACACTGGTACAGAGCCCATCCAGTCCATCTGTAAAATTGACTCCGTTGTCTGTTCCCAATACCACACAAAATACAAAAGGAACAAACAAAATCCCAAGATCCAAAAAGTAACCATTCTGAAAACCGCCAGTAAATGGAATCAGCGCCGTCGTCCCCGCTTCACTGGAATTCATCAAATAGTAGACGAATATCCCCGTAATGATAATCTGACCTGCCAGCTTCTGTTTCGGATTCAATCCCTCGGAGCGTTTCATCACAATCTTGATATAATCATCCAGAAATCCGATAATTCCAAAACCTACTGTCATAAATAACACAGGAATGATTCTTGGATAATCATGGATATAAAACAACGATGTAATCGTTATACTGGTCAAAATCACCAGTCCCCCCATCGTTGGGGTTCCTTGTTTTTTCAGATGTGCCTGGGGTCCGTCATTGCGGACCTGCTGCCCAAACTTAAGCTTATGAAGAAAGGGAATTACAATCGGGCAAAGAATCGCGCTGATAGCGAAAGCTATGATAATCGCTAGTATGGTTTCATTAATCATGCTGCACTCCTATATATTATGTATCTTTTGTGATTATAACTGCTTCTTTTTTCACTCTCAATAGTATACGTCTTTTTGGCAGAATAATCAACTACTGATTCGATTCACTTACAACAGATTCTTCCTTGTTTTCCTCAATTTCCAGATACGGCAAAATATTCTTAAAAATATCAGCGATCACCGGAGCTGCTATCGTGCCTCCATAATAAATCCCTTGAGGCTCGTCTATGGTAATCAATGCAATGACCTGGGGATTGTCTGCAGGTGCAAAGCCCACAAAAGAAGATATGTATTTTTTCAGACTTCGAGGCAATTTTTCTGAAGTAGCCGTTTTTCCGCCGATTCGAAATCCTGCTAAGGCGGCCCGTTTCCCACTGCCCTCTGCCACCACCTGCTCCAAAACATGACGCATAGCAGCACTGGTCTCTTCTGACAAAATCCGTTCTCCAGATGGATAGGAAAAACGGTGAATATTAGTGCCTTCACTGTTGACCACGCGAACTCCAAAATGGGGAGTTACTCGATGTCCTCCATTCACAATAGAGGCGGCTGTGGTGATTAACTGAATCGGTGTGATCTGAAAGGACTGACCAAAAGACACTGTGGCAAGCTCTACCAATCCTATATTTTCTTTTTTATGCATGATAGTTCCTGCCTCACCAGGCAGATCAATCCCCGTCTTTTTCTTTAAACCGAACTGTTCAAAATAATGATAATAGGAATCTACTCCCAGTCTCTGTCCTACGTCAATGAACACGGGATTGCAGGAATTCATCACTCCTTGTAAAAATGTTTCCCCACCATGGCCTCCTACCTTATGACATCGAATCTTCCGATCCTCCACAATGCGAAAACCCGGACACGAAAAAGTATCCTCCAACTTTACCACCCCAGCTTCCAGACCGGCAGCAGCTGTAATGATTTTAAAAGTAGATCCTGGTTCATATGTATCATTGATACTGGGATTTCTCCACATCTGATTCAAAAGTTCCTGTTTTTCCTTTGCAGAGATATCGGATGGCACTTCCTTATTTAAGGTAAACGGCTCATTTAAATTAAATTCTGGCACATTTACCATTGCCATAATCTCTCCATTCTGAGGATTCATCACAATAACCGACACGCGCTTGGCTCCTTTTTTCTCTAATGTCTCATAAGCCGCCTGTTCGGCATATTGCTGAATATTAACATCCAAGCTAATATAAAGATCATTTCCTGCAATCGGTTCCACCCGATCTTCAAAAGTATTTTCCACTTCCACACCGGCCGCATCAGTAGTGGTCAAAATCCGGCCATTCATTCCTTTCAGATAATTCTCATAAATAACCTCCAGTCCCACAATCCCTTGATTGTCGCCTCCGGTGAAGCCCAAAACCTTTGAAGCCAAAGAATCAAAGGGATAATATCGCTTATAATCTTCGTCTACCTTCACTCCCGCCAGATGATAATCCCGAATCCGATCCCCAATTTCTTTATCTACATTGGTACGAATGATTTCCCGAGAACTCCTTTTTTCTACTTTTTTCCGAACCTCCTCTTCATCCAGGCCAAGCTCCTGACATAATACTTGGATCACTCGTTCTCGTTCTTTCACCTGATTATAAATCACGGAAATCGTACAGACTGTACGATTGGTGGCAATTACTACGCCGTTGGCATCTAGAATCCGGCCACGTGCTGCCTTGATCGTTCTCTCCCGTTCATGCAGATCCTCTGCCATCTGACTGTAATGCTCGGAACAACACAACATCAGATAGCCAAGACGTACCATAAGGCCCGCCATGGCAGTCAACAATAAAAAACACAGCAGAGTAAGTTTTCTGCGATGCTGGGTCTGATTGGATCCCATCACTTTCCTCCCGCTCCGCTTATCCTTATAATATATGAATCAAATTTTCATTTAGAACAAAAGAAAAGACAGGGCTGTATGAAACATCTGCAACCCCTGTCTTTTTCTCATTTTTGTTATCCGGAAGCTTCCAAATCTTCTTCCGAAGTCTCTATCGCTTCGGATGTTTCTGTCTGTGTTTGTGACTCGCTCTCTTCTGTACTGCTTTCTTCTGGTACAACTCCAGGAAGTTGTGCTGGTATTCCTGCCTCTCCCTCCTCTCCGGATTCCACCACCTCATCAGTCTCGTAAACTTTCGTTTCTACTGGTTCGGAAGAAGACGTATTATCTGTAATCCCTTCTCGTTCTGGCAACCTTGTGCTGACATCCTCCGGATTCACCTCCGGATCGGTTATCGGGAAAATATTCAGATAAGGAAGAATCTCTGTCATAATCTTTTGAAACACCCCGCTGGCATAGGAGCTATGGGCTTGATCTTCCACATTTGGTTCATCAATGATTACATATACCAATACTTGAGGATCTTGCGCCGGAGCAAATCCACAGAACGATACCAAATATTTTTTGTTTTTTCGAGGATATTTCTCGGATGTTCCCGTTTTGCCGGCAATCTCATATCCCTCCACTGCTGCGGCTTTCCCGGTACCTTCGGATACGGTTCGAAACAATGCCTCCCGAATAAACGCAGCTGTATTCTCAGATACCGTCTCACGTACCAATTTCGGATCGATCCGTTTTACCACTGCTCCCTGCTCATTGAGAATCTGCCGAACTACATGAGGTTCATAATAAGAACCACCATTGATAACCGAACAATAAGCAGCAGCCATCTGAATCATCGTACAATTGTAGTTCTGACCAAACGAGTTGGTCGCCAGGGAAGAAGCATTCATATTATCCTCATCATATACCAATGTTTTTGCATCTGCCTCTCCTGGCAAATCAATTCCCGTTCGGGAACCAAATCCAAACATTTTTTGGTATTTGCTAAAACGTACTTTCCCTGTCATGGCGGCAATCTGCATCATACAATCATTACAAGACTGCATGAGCGATTCTGTCACAGTCAAATTACCATGACCACTTGTTTTGACACAGGCGATCTTCCACCCGCCCACTTCCTGATATCCATCGCAGACAAAGGATTCGCTGCCGTTAATAACTCCTTCTTCCATCGCTGCGGCCACAGTAAGAATCTTTTGTGGAGAGCCTGGCTCATAAGTATCACTGATGCAATAATTCCGCCAGATTTGGTTCCACGCCACCTGTTGCCCATAGGAACGAATATCTTCATCGGAAAAATATTCTGTCACCTGTTCTATCGTTATCGGTTTATCTTCTTTGTGTTTTCGGTTGTATGTATCACGAGCTTCTTTCAAGCCAAATTCCCAGATTTCTTCCTGAGTATATTGCCCGTTAAGTTCTCGAGGATTGTTCAGATCAAATTCCCGATCGCTGGCCATGGCCAGGACTTCCCCATTATTGGGATTCATTACCACCACACCAATATGCTTTGATCCTGTCTCATTTTGCCATTGCCGGATATTTTTCTCTACCACATCCTGAATTTTCAAATCAATGGTAGACATCACGGTATTTCCGTTCGCCGCCGATTTGATCACGCGTTCCAGATTGGAATCATCATTCAGATAACCATATTCCCGTCCATTAATACCAACCAAATCGTCATTATAAGAACGTTCAATCCCAATAGCCCCATCCATGCCATCTCCGTTGACAAAACCAATGACACTAGCTCCTAAAGAATCATAAGGATAAATTCGTTTATATTCCTCTTCAAACCATACGCCTCGGATCCGATCCTTGGAATTTTGGGCAGCATTTTTTTTGTTCGTCTCTTCTTTCAAATTTTCAAATGCTTCCTTCTGTTCATAGGAAAGTTGCCTCTCATACCGGATATATTGTTTGGATGGGTTTTCCCGAATCAGATTCCGGATTGTGCTTGGATCATAGCCAAACACACTGGCTAATGCTGACACGGAAGGTTCCAGATAATTTTCTTCATTCAGTAAAATCTGTTGCGGATCCAAAATCAGATTATATACCTTCTGTGTTGTTGCCAAGTATGTCCCATTGCGATCTAAAATATCTCCCCGCCGGTAAGGAATGGTCCGGCTTTCATAATTCTGCTGGGACAATACAATCTGATTGTAATTATCCTGATTCTCCTGAATAATACTGTAAAGGACATAAATTAGTGCAAATAAAGCCAGCGTAATCACGATAACCGCAATCGCCAGCCCTTTCTGCAAATTTTTTGTAGAAGTGCGTTTCTTGCCGCTTTTCCCACCTGGATTATTGTTTCGGGATATCCTCATACTGTCTTACATACTCGCTTTCTGTCTTATCATATAAAAGTACCTGATTTCGATTGGCATATACCATGCCAAGTTCCTCTGTGGCCACTTTATATATATAATCCAGATCTATGCTGGTATTGATCCGAGTCTCCGTCGCGTCATTCTCCGCTTTCATTTGTTCTACACTTCTTTCCAGCTCTTCAATATGGGCAAGCCGGGTGCCGATCGTAGACTGGACCTGAAGATAATTCACACAAATTACAAGTACACAAAATGCTGCCATTGTAAGCAAAATGACATAAGGAAGATTCATATGAAGCGCTTTTTCCTGGTTTCGCCAGACAGTATAACTCACTACCTTTCGGCGAACTGGCTTCTGCTGATGCTTTTTTTCTTTATGAATCGGTTCCATCGCTCTCGCTGTATTACCATAAACATACTCCGGCAAACGCGTCGATGTTCCTTTTTTCAAAGCCATTTTCATCCCCCTCTCCATTTCCAATCTCTATTTATTTATCACATGTTCATTTTTGATGATACTGATTTTATTTTTGTCCTTTCTGCCGCTATATCGGCTTATGTATATCTATGTTATTTATTTTCTCCCCGCTCAAACACCCGCAATTTCGCACTCTTTGCCCGAGGATTTTCTTCTGTTTCCTTGTGGGTTGGTACAATCGGTTTGCGTGTTACAACTCTTCCTTTCCTGCGCCTGCCACATACACATACCGGAAACTCCGGCGGACATTGACAAGGATTCTCATTTTCCCGAAAACGGTTTTTAACAATCCGATCTTCCAGGGAATGAAAAGTGATAATACTCAGTCTCCCCCCTGGCGTTAAGCGCTCGATCATTCGATCTATCGATTGCTCCAGCACCGCCAGTTCTTGATTCAATTCAATCCGTAAAGCCTGAAAGGTTCGTTTGGCCGGATGACCGCCCGTAGCCTGCAGCTTCATGGGAATCGAGGTCCGGATAATCTCCACCAGTTCTCCTGCCGTTTCAATCGTTTTCTTCTGTCTGGCCTTTATGATATTAGCAGCAATCCGGCGGGAAAAACGCTCTTCGCCATATTCCCACAAAATCCGCGCAAGTTCTGCCTCATCTAAAGTATTCACCAAATCCGCTGCTGTCCGTGTAGCTCGCTGATCCATGCGCATATCCAGAGGAGCCTTAGAGTCCCGATAGGTAAAACCACGATCTACCGTGTCCAGTTGATACGAGGATACTCCCAAATCCAGATAGATCCCATCTACTTTTCCGATTCCCAGACTGTTAAGAACCTCATCCACTGCCTCATAATTGCTTCGGACAAGAATTGCTCTTTTTCCAAAAACAGCCAAACGCTCTTTGGCAGCCTGGATCGCATCCGCATCCTGATCTATTCCGATCAGCTGTCCTTCCTTTAGATGCCTTAACACTTCCCAGGCATGACCTCCTCCTCCCAGAGTACCGTCTACATAAATGCCTCCAGCACGAATATTCAGACTGTCAATGGTTTCCTCTAGCAAAACCGATTTGTGTTCAAACATCATATGCCAAGGCCTTCCATATTTTCTGCAATTTCTTCCATGTCATCATAGGTATTTGATTGATTCCAGGCGTCTTTACTCCAAATCTCAATTCGACTTCCCACCCCTACTAGCACGGCGTCTTTATCAATTCCGGCAAAATCACGCAGTACAGCCGGGAGTAATATCCGCCCTTGCTTGTCTACTTCGCAGGTGGTGGCTCCTGCCAGGAAAAAGCGGGAAAACTTTCTGGCATTGGCATTGGTCAGAGGCAAGGCATGTAGTTTTTCTTCCAAGGCTTTCCATTCACTATTCTCATAGACAAACAGGCAGCCATCAAGACCTTTCGTAACCACGAATTCATCCCCAAGCTGCTCTCTAAATTTTGAAGGAACGATCAACCGTCCCTTCGCATCTACTGTGTGATTGTATTCACCCATGAACATAAGAACCACCCGCCGCCCTATCGAACCACCTTTTTACCATTATCTACCACTTTAAACCACTTTCCACCACTTGTAGTTTTATTCTAGTACAAATGCAGGAAAATAGCAAGGTTTTTTTCAAAAAAAACAACTGGCATTTCTGCCAGTTGCCTCAATATGTACTTTTTATTTAGAATCCAGACGCAATATATTGTTCAATTAAGCGATCCAGATCCAGACTGTTCTGATAGATGGCTTCGTAGTCTTCTTTCTTCTCAATACTATTGTCCAGACGCTTTCTTGCCTGTTCTATATCTCTTACCAACTCTTCCTTTGCAATTTTCATTTTATGATTCTCCTTTTGCCTTCATTCTTATCTGTTGATGCTTCAAAAACAAAACAACACCAGCTACCAGAATCAACATTAGTGACAACGCCTGCGACACCGGAATCCCGGTATGAAAAAAGATCAACTGATCTGTCCGCAGCCCTTCAATCCAGAATCTCCCCATTCCATAACCAAACAGGTAAATCCAGAGCATCTCTCCGTCAAACCGCTTTCGGCGGCGATACCAGAGCATAAAAGCCAACACTCCGAGATTCCACACAGACTCATAAAGAAAGGTCGGATGTACCTGAATAAACTCCACACCATTTTCCATAATCCGATGTTCCAGAACATCCGGTGAAAGCATCCCCTCATTTACCAGTGACAGTTTTATTCGCATAGCAAAAAGGCTGTTTGTATATCCGCCAAATGCCTCACAGTTGAAGAAATTTCCCCATCTGCCAATAATTTGGCCCGTCACCAGCCCCAATACTCCACTGTCTGCCATGGAAAAAAATGAGATTTTCCGAACTCGCGTAAATACGATCAAGGTCAGTATTGCTGCGATCACTCCTCCATAGATTGCCAGCCCACCAGCCCGCAGATTAAAAATCTGCAGAAGATTGTCTTTGTAATTCTCCCACTGGAAAATTACATAATAAATTCTAGCGCCTATAATAGCAAAAATAATGCCATAAAGCGCAAAATCCAGATAAATTTCCGGATTTTGTCCCCTTCGCTTTGCATCTGATTGCGCTATCCAGATACCAGCCAGCATTCCCAGGCCGATAATAATTCCGTAAAAAGCAATACGGAATCCGAAAATGTAAAGATCATTTCTCAGATTCTGTATCGTGATTCCTAAATGCACAAAGCTGATATCCTCACCCTTCATTCCCGATATCTCCTTTCGATGTTTTCTCTATTTTACCGCCAAAATACACGAAAATCAAACATTATCGGACGACAGATTTCTCCAGGTTTTGTCATAGTTCGACAGTTGCCATTTCTATACATCCGACAAACACTTTCGATTTTTGAAAGATATTTGGGGGTTTTCATTGTATCGATTCTATGCTACAATTAATTGACTTAAAAATCAAGTAAATTTTACCAAATAAAAACAGAACTAAGGAAGGAAGATAATATGAAACTGGGAATCGTAGGATTGCCAAATGTGGGGAAGAGCACTCTTTTTAACTCTCTGACAAAGGCAGGTGCCGAGTCGGCCAATTATCCGTTCTGTACTATTGATCCAAATGTGGGGATTGTAGCAGTTCCCGACCATCGGCTGAAGTTGCTGGGCGATTTGTATCACTCCAAAAAAGTGACCCCGGCCGTGATTGAATTTGTCGATATCGCCGGACTGGTAAAAGGCGCTTCGAAAGGGGAAGGACTGGGGAATCAGTTCCTGGCCAATATCCGAGAGGTGGATGCCGTTGTCCATGTGGTCCGCTGTTTTGAAGATCCCAATGTCATCCATGTGGAAGGCAGTGTGGATCCCGTTCGGGATATTGAAACGATCAATCTGGAGTTGATTTTTTCTGATCTGGAAATTTTGGAGAGAAGAATTGCCAAAACTGCCCGTTCTGCCAATAATGACAAATCCTTAGCTAAAGAACTGACTGTCCTCAAAGAGCTTCAGTCACTGCTAGAAGAAGGAAAATCTGCATGTACCTATGAAAATGAAGATGAAGATGTGATGACATTTGTTCGCTCCTTAAATCTGCTTACCTGCAAGCCCGTCATTTTTGCCGCAAATGTCGGAGAAGAAGATCTGGCTGACGATGGCGCTTCCAACCCCTATGTTACTGCCGTCCGGGAAAATGCTGCCGGTACTGGTTCTGGCGTCTTTGTTATCAGCGCTCAAATTGAACAGGAAATTGCCGAACTGGAAGAAGACGAAAAACAAGAGTATTTGGAAGCTCTGGGGCTTTCTGAATCTGGACTGGATAAATTAATCGCCGCCAGCTATGAACTTTTAGGACTTATCAGTTTTTTGACTTCCGGCGAAGATGAAACCCGCGCCTGGACCATTCGGATAGGAACAAAAGCACCACAAGCAGCCGGCAAGATCCACTCTGATTTTGAACGCGGTTTTATCCGGGCTGAAGTTGTCAACTATCAGGATCTTCTGGACTGTGGCACCTATGCCAAAGCCAAAGAAAAAGGATTGGTTGGACTAGAAGGCAAAGAGTATATCGTCAAAGATGGTGATGTAATCCTTTTTCGGTTTAATGTTTGAGATTTAACAAGTGGATATTGCAAAATAAATTGATGTTTTTTAGAAGATATGCCTTGGAAGAAGGAGTAAGATGGCTCTCCTTCCTCCAAGGTTAACTATTCTCAATTCCAAACAAAATAACATTAATCATCCATGAGTCGTCATATATTTTTTCATCATCTCACAACCGTCGAGAGTGGCAAAATAATCCTGAGGAGTCTCGGCCCTGCGAATAAGCTGCACCGTTCCATCCTCTCTTAGTAAAAGCTCTGCTGAGCGCAACTTGCCATTATAATTATACCCCATAGAAAATCCATGCGCTCCTGTATCATGAATCACTAACAAATCTCCGATCGCAATCTCTGGCAGCAACCGATCTACTGCAAATTTATCATTATTCTCACAAAGAGAACCCACTACGTCATATTTGTGGTCACACGGCATATTCTCTTTTCCCATCACGGTAATATGATGGTACGCTCCATACATTGCTGGTCTCATCAAATTTACTGCACAGGCATCCACACCCACATATTCTTTATGCGTATGTTTTTCATGAATCACCTTTGAAACCAAACATCCATATGGAGCCAACATAAAACGCCCCAGCTCTGTATAGATCGCCACATCACCCATGCCGGCTGGCACCAGTATCTCCTCGTATACCTTTCGTACGCCTTCGCCAATCCTCATAATATCATTCGGTTCCTGATCCGGATGATAGGCCACACCAATTCCTCCGGACAGATTAATGAATCCGATATGAACTCCTGTCTCTTCTTTTAGTCGCACTGCCACTTCAAAAAGTACCTTGGCTAACATTGGATAATAATCATTGGTCACTGTATTACTGACCAAAAATGCATGAATACCAAATTCTTTTGCCCCTTTTTCTTTCAGGATACGAAAGGCTTCAAACATTTGCTCTGTTGTCATACCATATTTGGCATCTCCTGGATTATCCATAATCCCATTACTAATTTCAAAAATTCCGCCTGGATTATAGCGACAGCTAATCGTCTCAGGAATATATCCCAGTTCCTTCTCTACACAGGCAATGTGAGTGATATCATCTAGATTAATGATAGCCCCCAAATCGTTTGCCTGTTTAAATTCTCCCTCTGGTGTATCATTCGAGGAAAACATAATCTCATGACCGGACAATCCCACCCCATCTGACAACATTAATTCCGTAGCAGAAGAACAGTCTGTGCCACATCCACACTCTTTCAAGAGCTGTAATATATAAGGATTGGGCGTCGCTTTTACAGCAAAATATTCCCGATAACCTTTATTCCAGGCAAACGCCTCCTGAAGCCTTTTTGCATTTTCACGAATCCCTTTTTCATCATACAGATGAAAAGGCGTCGGATACTGCGCTATCATCTTCTCTAACTGTTCTTTTGTCACAAATGTTTTCTTTTCCACGTCAGTTTTTCTCCTCTGTGCTTGTTTTTGATATCCTCTTAATCTACCTCGATCACCCGCATAATGTTCGTATGAGTTGCCGGTCGGTTGCGGCTGATCCGGTTTACAACACCGGCAGTCACCACTACCACATCTCCGTCCTCGATCACACCTTTTTCTTTCAAAAGATCCAAAGAAGACTCAATCAGCACATCCGTAGATTCTGCCCGCTTTGCCTGAAAAGGTTTTACCCCCCAATAAATCTGCATCTGGCGCACAGCCGTCGCACTGGGTGACAATCCAATCACGGAAACACTCGGTCTCCACTTGGACAGCTGACGAGTGGTATATCCGGTAATGCTGGGAGCAATAATCACCTTGGCATTCAAATCAAAAGCTGTCGATACCGAAGAATAACAGACTGCATTGGAAATATTGGCCTTATCCTCCTCCGATACTCTTCTCTGGCGATAAGAAGTCATATCCAGATATTTCTCAGATGCCTCACAGATCTGCACCATCATCCGGAGAGCCTCCACTGGATATTTTCCGGCTGCTGTCTCGCCAGATAACATCACCACATCTGTACCATCATAAACGGCGTTAGCCACATCCGTCACCTCCGCCCGCGTTGGACGGGGATTACGGATCATGGAATCCAACATCTGTGTAGCTGTAATCACGGTCTTACAAGCCATATTGCATTTCCGGATAATCTTTTTCTGGATATGAGGTACCTGTTCTGCTGGAATCTCGACCCCCAGATCTCCCCGAGCCACCATAATCCCATCACTCTCGGCGATGATCGCATCCAAATTCTCCAGTCCTTCTGCATTCTCAATTTTAGATATCACCTGCATGGAAGACCCTTTTTCTATCAAAATCTCTTTAATCTCTTTTACTGCTTCCGGGGTTCGCACAAAAGACGCCGCAATAAAATCAAATCCCTGCTCAATCCCGAACTGAATATCTTCTTTGTCCTTGTCTGTCAATGCGGGCAACTTAATCTTGACGTTTGGCACATTCACCCCTTTTCGCTGGCCCAATTCACCACCATTGATCACGGTACAGATAATATCCGTACCGTCCACCTGTTGCACCTCCAGCTCAATCAAGCCATCATCGATCAGAATCCGGTTTCCCGGTGCCACATCTTCATTCAGTCCGTCATAATTAATATGACCAACTTTGTCATCACCCACAATTTCCCGGGTGGTTAACGTGTACTTCTGGCCTTCTACAAGAATCACCTTATTGCCATCTTTTAAAAGTCCAGTTCGAATCTCCGGTCCTTTTGTATCCAAAAGGGCGGCCACCGGAATATCCAATTCTTCCCGAACCGATTTCAACAAATCTAACCTTGCTTTTTGCTCCTCATGTGTGCCATGAGAAAAATTGAACCGCGCTACATCCATTCCCCCTAGAACCAGTGCTTTCATCACTTCCCGGTTATCACTATTTGGTCCCATAGTACAGATAATCTTTGTTTTTTTCATGATCGTTCCTCCCTGATCGGTCCGGCCTCTGGCCGGTAATTTTTCCTATTTGTCAACGGCACCGTCTTTTTCTGTCAGCTTTTTTGCCGGCTTATACATCGGTTTTCTTTTCTTCTTTCGTCACATGTTTATGTGTGTAAAGATGATCCTGACAATATTCATAATTGCCCTCGCATTTGGAGCAATAGCGAAATTCCAACTCTGCCCCGTCTAATTCCGTTCGGCCACAAACGGCACAGCGATGACGAGTACTGCCTTTTGGCAAAATTTTTGTTTCCTTTTTGAAATTGTTTTTCCGTCGGATTTCTTTTGGTGCATAACGTCTATAATTCCTAGTCATAAGGAAAAAAATCAGAATATTAGCCAAAGAAACTACCAACTCACAACGCTCGGCAGCGCCACCGAATATAAAACTGTACAAATATACCGCGCTCTCCGCCACAGCCAACCATTTCGCTTTTACTGGCAGCACAAAAAACAACAAAAACTGAGCATCCGGAAAGTACATCGCAAAGGCAAGAAAAATCGAAGAATTCAAAAATCCTGTGGTCAACATCCACTCTTGTTTAAACACTACATATCCAATCAGACAGGCCAGTCCTTGTGTCAGAACTCCCATAAGAAAAAACACATTAAACCGAAAAGAACCCCATACATTCTCCAAAGTCTGTCCCAGACTATGATACATAAACAGAGCAATAATCCCAAAAAACACACTGGTAAACCGAAAAGAGCCAAAAGAAGGCGGAAAAATCAAAAAAGTCACCAACCGCCAAATCTGTCCATGAAGAATCGCCCTCCCGTCCAGACACAGATAACCCTTATAAATACGCCAAAAAATCACGGGATTCACCACATAAACTGCCAACCCCACCGCATATAAAATCACAATATAATACATCAGGTTGGGAATCGCATATCGATTATATTTCCGTTCCATCTCATTAAAAAACTTCATCTGCAATCCTTTCTTTCCCTTTGCTACCAATGATCAGAATAAATCTTTTTTGGAAAAAATCAACGCTACCAAAAGAGACAACACCGCTGCAAATCCTAAGACAATCCAAAACCCATAGAGACTCTGGGCATAAGGCATCCCTGCCGGATTCACATTCATGCCATAGAAACTAGCTACCATAGTAGGAATTGACATTACAATCGTGATTGTGGCCAAAAACTTCATCACAATATTCAGATTGTTGGAAATCACTGAGGCAAACGCGTCCATCGTCCCACTTAAAATACCGCTGTAAATATTAGCCATCTCTATCGCCTGTTTATTTTCAATAATGACATCTTCCAGAAGCTCGGTATCTTCCGGATATTTCTTGATTTTCTCATTCTTCAACAGTTTTTCAAAAACCACTTCATTGGAGCGCAGAGATGTCGTAAAATATACCAGGCTCTTTTCCAACTCCAGAAGTTCAATTAACTCCCGGTTTTTTTGAGATTTGTGGAGTTCCCGCTCCACCACCTCACTCTTCTTGTCAATAATCCGCAGATACTGCAAATATAACGAAGCATTTTTATACAGAATCTGCAGGATAAAACGAGTTTTCATATACGTATGAAAATCCCGCACGCGCCCGTCCATAAAAGCAGTCAGCACGGGTGTATCCTCCAGGCATACGGTTACAATCATATCCTCTGTCATAATAATGCCCATAGGAATCGTTACATACCAATCTTTCTCATTCCGCTCTTCAATTGCCGGAATATCCACCAAAATCAGGCTGTAATGGTCTTCATTCTCAATACGGGAACGCTCTTCTTCATCCAGAGGCGCTTTCAAATGATCGGGATCGATCTCATACTTCTCCGCAATCTCGAGAATTTCTGTAGCTGTGGGATCTGTCAGCGCAATCCAGCACCCGCTCTCTGCTTCATCCTTTTGATGGATAGCTCCTTCTTCTGTTTTAAAAATTCGAATCATTTTTTCTCCTTTCCCCTGGCACAGCACAAGAAAGATGGATGGAAAATAATGGATGAAATATATTTTCCCATTTTCTTTCTTTAATGCTTAAAAAATCATCTTGTAAAACCCGCACTACACCGGGAAAAGCATGGGAATTCTTTCTAAAAGATCCCGTACCTAATTCCTGGAAACCGCAGTGCAGGTTTCCGCTTTCGTACCTTATCCGGATCTATGTGGTACGCCGAACCCTCATCCATTCCTGCCGCCTCCTTTTTTGAATTTTGGTAATGATTCAACTGTCTAAGCAGCTATCGATCCGCTCCTTGTTTCCTAAAATTTTGAATCACTTTCCTACAAACCACATTATAATTTCTGACCACCATTTTGTCAAATATATTACTGCTTGTTTTGCTATCATTTCTTAACCCTTTTTTTACGCCCCTCTAAATTGTATTTTGCTCCATTATATGATAAAGTATCGTTGCATTCTTTTTTTGATGTTTGCATAAATGTTTATCAGCGGTAAACCGCAACAGAAAGATAAGGAGGCAGGGGATTTCCCACGCATATGAATTTACATAACAATTCCAATAACACGTATACTTTAGGTATTGACATTGGCTCCACTACCGTAAAAATTGCTGTCATGCATGGAAGCCAAATCGTATTTTCCGATTACGAGCGGCATTTTGCCAATATTCAGGAGACTCTCGCTCTTTTGCTAACTCGGGCACAAGAACAGTTAGGAGAGATCTTGGTTTGTTCCGGAATCACAGGGTCTGGTGGATTGACTCTTTCAAAACATTTACAGATCCCTTTTACCCAGGAAGTAGTGGCCGTAGCTTCTGCCTTAAAAGCGGAAGCTCCCCAAACGGATGTCGCCATTGAATTAGGCGGTGAGGATGCCAAGATCATCTATTTTACTGGCGGTATTGATCAGCGCATGAACGGAATTTGTGCCGGTGGCACGGGTTCTTTCATTGATCAGATGGCGTCTCTTTTGCAAACCGATGCCTCAGGGTTAAATCAATATGCAGAAAATTATCAGATGATTTACCCCATTGCTGCCCGTTGCGGAGTCTTCGCCAAATCGGATATCCAACCACTGATCAACGAGGGAGCTACCAGGGAAGATTTAGCCGCGTCTATTTTTCAGGCAGTTGTCAACCAAACAATCAGCGGATTGGCCTGCGGAAAACCAATTCGGGGTACGGTTGCTTTTCTTGGCGGCCCTCTGCACTTTCTGCCCCAATTGCGCCGTGCTTTTACTCGCACCTTGAACCTGGATTCCGATCACATCATAGCGCCAGAACATTCTCATTTATTTGCCGCCATTGGCGCGGCCATGAATGCCCAAGAAAATAATGTTGTTTTTCTGAACGACATGATCCACCGCCTAAATACGGGAATCCAGATGGAAGCGGAGATTCATCGCATGGAACCGCTGTTCGCCTCTCAAGAGGATTATCGCCTCTTTTGTGACCGCCATAATTCTCACCGTGTAAAAACAAGAGAGCTTTCTACCTATGAAGGTAACTGCTACCTGGGAATTGACGCCGGCTCCACTACCACCAAAGTAGCGCTGGTAGGCGAAGACGGAAGCCTCCTTTACCGATTCTATTCCAATAATAATGGCAGTCCTCTTGCCACAGCGATTCGCGCCATAGAAGAGATCCGTACCTTATTGCCGGAAAAGGCAAATTTGGCCTGGTCTTGTTCCACCGGCTATGGAGAAGCGCTCTTAAAATCTGCATTTTTGCTGGATGAAGGTGAAGTGGAGACGATCTCTCATTATTATGCTGCCGCATTTTTTGAGCCAAATGTAGACTGTATCCTGGACATTGGTGGCCAAGATATGAAATGCATTAAGATCAAAGATGGGACTGTAGACAGCGTTCAGCTAAACGAAGCGTGCTCGTCCGGTTGTGGTTCCTTCATTGAAACCTTTGCCAAATCCTTAAACTATGGGGTGGAATCTTTTGCCCAAGAAGCTCTTTTTGCCGTCAATCCAACGGATCTGGGGACCCGTTGTACTGTATTTATGAATTCGAATGTAAAGCAGGCGCAAAAAGAAGGAGCATCCGTAGCAGATATTTCTGCAGGGTTGGCTTATTCTGTCATCAAAAATGCACTTTTTAAAGTCATCAAAATCACCAGCGCTTCGGACTTAGGAAAACATGTTGTCGTTCAGGGTGGTACCTTTTATAACGATGCCGTTCTGCGCAGCTTCGAAAAAATATCTGGCTGCCAGGCCGTCCGTCCGGACATCGCTGGCATTATGGGCGCTTTCGGCGCTGCCTTAATTGCCAGAGAACGTTATGACGGTTCTAAAAAGACCTCCATGATGGCTTTAGATAAGATCGTAGACTTGCAATATGAAACCTCCATGACCCGTTGTAAAGGCTGCACAAACCATTGTGTATTGACAGTAAACCGCTTTGAAGGAGGCCGGCAATTTGTCAGTGGCAATCGCTGTGAGCGAGGGCTAGGAAAAGAAAAATCAAGAAAAGAAATTCCCAATCTTTTCGACTATAAATACCACCGGATGTTTGATTATGAGTCCCTCACACCCGATATCGCTCCTAGAGGAACGATTGGAATTCCCCGGGTGCTTAATATGTATGAGAATTTTCCTTTCTGGGCTGTGTTTTTCCGGAAACTGGGTTTTTGCATAGTGCTCTCACCTCAATCCAATCGGAATATATATGAGTTGGGAATCGAATCCATCCCCAGTGAATCCGAATGTTATCCAGCTAAACTGGTCCATGGACATATTTCCTGGTTGATCAAGCAGGGAATCCGAGATATTTTCTATCCTTGTATTCCCTATGAGCGCAATGAGACGCCTCAAGCAGGGAATCATTTCAACTGTCCCATGGTCACCTCCTATGCGGAAAATATCAAGAACAATGTGGAGGAACTGGCCGAATTTGATATTCACTTTATGAATCCTTTCTTGGCATTTACCAATGAAGAAATTTTAACAAAACAATTGATTGTAGAGTTTGAAAACGAATACCAGATTTCTTCTATTGAAATACAAAAAGCGGCTCATGCTGGCTGGGAAGAACTGCTAAAGTCCCGCCGAGACATGGAGAAAAAAGGGGAGGAAACCATCGCTTGGTTAAAAAAACACAATTGCAATGGAATCGTATTGGCAGGACGCCCCTACCATGTGGACCCAGAAATTCATCATGGAATTCCGGAATTAATCACTTCCTATGGACTGGCTGTCCTGACGGAAGACTCGATCTCTCATCTGGCAGATGCTGAGCGACCATTGGTGGTAACCGATCAGTGGATGTATCATTCCCGGCTCTATCGGGCAGCTACTTATGTGAAACAAAACGATTTTTTGGATCTGATTCAGCTCAACTCCTTTGGCTGCGGCTTAGACGCCGTTACCACGGACCAGGTACAGGAAATTCTCACGGGTTCTGACAAAATTTATACCGTATTGAAAATTGATGAGGTGAATAACTTAGGTGCTGCCCGCATCCGTATCCGCTCGCTGATCGCCGCCTTACGGGTACGCAGTCAGAAACATTATGCACGCCATGTGGTGTCTAGTTCCTACAATCGAATAATTTTTACCAAGGAAATGAAAAAAGACTATACTCTTTTGTGTCCCCAGATGTCGCCCATTCATTTCGATCTTTTGGAACCTGCCATGCGGGCGTTCGGCTATCGGATGGAAGTACTGCAAAACGATAATCGCTCTGCCATCGATGTCGGGCTGCAATATGTCAACAATGATGCCTGTTATCCTTCGTTGATCGTCATCGGACAGGTAATGGAGGCATTGCTTTCCGGCAAATATGACTTAAATCACACAGCCGTTCTGATGAGCCAGACCGGTGGTGGCTGCCGTGCTTCCAACTACATCGGTTTCATCCGCCGCGCACTAGAAAAGGCCGGCATTTCCCAGGTTCCGGTTATCTCCGTCAATGCCAATGGTATGGAGACCAATCCTGGCTTTACCATCACTCCGGCTCTGATCACAAAAGCCATGCAGGCCATCGTATACGGAGATATCTTTATGCGTGTGTTGTATGCCACCCGCCCTTACGAGCGGGAACCCGGCTCTGCCAATGCTCTTCATGAGAAATGGAAAGCCCGCTGCATCCGCAGCCTTTCCACCAAAGCTGCCAACATGATGGTCTTTGGTCGGAATATTCGAGGTATCATTCG
>JAAWNY010000070.1 GCA_022799175.1 Lachnospiraceae bacterium
CCACCACCCGCTTCCTCAAACTCATAAACTGGAAGAAACCCTCATAACTGTAGGACATCCTCATAAAACCTTTCTCCCAAATTCCCCGCAGGCATATATTGGTAATGTAAAACGATACAGCCGGATTTACCTGGCGTACGGCTACACGGATCTCCGTTTTGGAATCGACGGCCTGGCCAGAGTTGTACAGGATCATTTTTCGCTGGACCCGTTTCAAAAAGGCTGCCTTTTTCTGTTCTGCGGCAGGCGGACAGACCGCATCAAAGGACTTTTATGGGAAGGCGACGGCTTTGTGCTTGTTTATAAAAGACTCGAAGCGGGGCGCTTTCAGTGGCCAAGAACAGCGTCAGAAGCCCGTGAGATCACACCGGAACAGTTCACATGGCTGATGCAGGGGCTTGCCGTCGAGCAGAAAAGAAGGATCCAGGAAGTCACACCGGAAAGGACCTGCTGACAGGCATGATGACAGGTTTTGTGCAAAACATAGAAATTTCCTGCCCCTTTTCCGGTGTCGCTTTCCCGTTTCTGTACAGGGAAGAAAGCTGTACAGAAACGTCCTGTGCAGCTTTCAGAAACAGCTTTGCGCTTTTTTCTAATTAAATCCAAAAAATAATCCGATATCTTTGAAAGCGCCTTTTGTGACGGTATAGGCTGTCGTCATCCTGACGAAGCCAGTCAAAAAATTCTGAGCAGGAATATCCTGTGTATGCTATAATTGTGACATGGAAAAGATTATTTATACAGCAGATGAACTGAATAATGCCGACAGGGATGAACTCATCGGGATCATACTCTCGCTGCAGAAAAATATTGCCCGGATGACTCAAAACCAGGAACTGATCCTAGAACAGATAGCCATTCTGCGCGGACAGCGTTTCGGACGGCATTCTGAAAAAATGAATGTGATTGACGGGCAGATGAGCCTGTTTTTTAACGAACCGGAAGCCACAGCCAGCGAACCGGGCACACAGGCAGAAGAACCGGATTTTGAGGAAGTTGTCATCCGCAGGAAAAAGAAGCAGAAAGGGAAACGTGAAGACGACTTAAAAGGAATGCCTGTAACGGTTATAAAACATGAAATGTCAGAAGAAGAACTAAAAGAAGCATTTCCGGATGGAAAATATAAGCGTCTTCCAGATGAAGTATATAAAAGGCTGGAATTCCATCCGGCTTCTTTTGAAGTAAAAGAACACCATGCAGCGGTTTATGCCGGTATGGATGATGAAACCGTTGTAAAGGCACAGCGTCCAAAGGATCTGCTGCGGGGAAGCATTGTCACTCCATCCCTGGAAGCTGCCATCATCAATGGAAAATATGTCAACTTCCTTCCGCTTTACCGTATGGAGCAGGAGTTCAAGCGCAACGATGTGAACCTGAACCGCCAGAACATGGCGAACTGGACGATCGAGTGTGCTGACCGCTATCTTGCAGTTCTGTATGACTATCTGCATAAGCTTTTATACCAGTATCATGTGCTGCAGGCAGACGAAACCACTGTCGAAGTTTCAAAAGACGGGAGAGCTGCCGGCTCAAAGAGTTATATGTGGATTTACCGCACCGGGAAATCTTATGAGGAAGCCATCGTCCTGTATGAATACCAGAAAGACAGGAAGGAGGATCATCCAGAGGAGTTTCTGAAAGATTTTCAGGGAGTATGTGTTACAGACGGTTACCAGGCATACCATTCCCTGGAAGAAAAAACCCCCGGCCTGACGATTGCTGGCTGCTGGGCACATGCGAGGCGTAAATATGCAGATGCGCAGAAAGCCATAAAGGATGAAAAAGAGCGTAAAGGTACGCTTGCCTATGATGCCCTAAAGCAGATCGGGGCGATCTATAAACTGGACAATGATCTGGCAGAGCTTACACCAGCACAACGGCAGCACAGGAGGCAGCTGGAACTAAAACCCCTGGTTGACGCTTATTTTGTGTGGGTAAAAAAACACCAGAGTGAAGTCCTGCCAAAATCCCAGACAGGAAAAGCCTTTGCCTATTCCGTGAATCAGGAAAGATATCTGCGCGTATTTCTGGAAGACGGTGAAGTCCCTCTGGACAACAATGCAACAGAATCCACACTGCGTGGTTTTTGTATCGGAAGGCACAACTGGAAGCTGATCGACACCATCCGCGGAGCCAGATCCAGCGCGATTATCTACAGCATTACCGAAACTGCTAAGGCAAACGATCTGAAAGTCTATGAATACGTGGAGTATCTCCTGACTGAGATACCGAAACACGAAGACGACACAAACCGAGATTTTCTGGAAGACCTGCTCCCATGGTCTCCAAACCTGCCAGAGCAGTGTCGGAAATCCAATAAATATGAAGTGAAATAAAAACTGGAGCAAATCTGTTACTATCATACAGGTTTGCTCCAGTTTTGTATAGGTACTCGCGTTTTACCGTTTACTTTCTTTCCCTTATTTTTGCCCTTATGAGGGTTCGTAACACGAGGGAAAAGGATATAACACAAGAGAAAGTCTAAGGGCAAACTCACTCGCTATAAATTTAGCATTTTCAAGGGTTTGCAGATTTTTTGCAGATAAGATATAACAGTTAATAAATACTATAAAAAGTGTCTTATCAGAATTCGAGTTTGAGTGAGCAAAAAACAGTGGGAAACCAGTATTTATGCGACTTCCCGTTTGCTATACTTGCAGCTTTTGGTTGCTACATCATGGTTACAAATGGTATAATATCCACATAGAAATAGATAATTTGTATGATGATACATAGAGAGCTAAGAAAACAATCCAAAGCCGGATGCGGTAAATATACGAAGGAGTATGAGAATGGGTAATTTTACTTTTCTGGAGAATAGGTGGAGCGACTTAGCAAGGCTGGGTGAACTGTCTGAGAAATACATCTACTCAGACCCGAACACATCTGTTATCAAGCAGGGAATGCTGGCAGAAGTGATGGTAAAATATATGCTTGCTTATGACGGGATCAAAGAGCCGGATTATGACAATACCCATGCCAGCCGTATTCGCTTATTAAAGAGGAACGATCTGTTGCCGCATGAGATTGATAATACATTATATATTTTGCGGAAAGACCGTAATAATGCGGCCCATAACGGAGCGGACGAGGGCGAAAAGGCATTAGATAATCTGCCGCTGTTGTATGAACTTTGTGTATGGTATATGCAGACATATGGAGATTACGGTTATAATCCTATAGGATATGTCCCTCCGGTGAATATTACCATTAGTATGGATGAGCTGGAAAAGGAAAACCGGGAGCTGGAAGAGCGTAACAAAATGCTGCTTGTTGAATTGCAACGAATTCAGAAGGTTGGAAAATCGGATAATGCAAGAAGGGCAATTGCTTATAAAAAAGCAATGAACATAAAACTTTCCGAAGCACAGACAAGAGAATTGATCGATGAGCAGCTTCGCAAAGTTGGTTGGGATGCGGATACGGATAAAATCCGCTATTCTAAAGGGGTTCGTCCTGCTAAAGGCAAGAATCTTGCAATTGCAGAATGGCCTACAGATTCTAGGACGGGCAATAGCGGGTATGCAGATTATGCACTCTTTATTGGCGAAAAAATGGTTGGGATTATTGAAGCGAAGAAAAAATATACGAATATATCTTCCGTATTGGATGGTCAGTGTAAAGAGTATGCAAGAATGATTAAGGCAGAACATCAAAAATATCTGCTGAAACCGTATAGTGAGTATAAGGTTCCGTTTCTTTTTGCGACAAATGGAAGGGATTATATAAAACAGTATGAAGAAATGTCTGGCATTTGGTTTTTAGATACCAGGCAGCAGTTTAATACATCAAAAGCTTTGGCGGGATGGCCAAGTCCCCAGGGGATGGAACAGGATTTGGAAAGAGACATTGCAGAAGCGGATAGAAAACTTGCGGCTACAGGGTATGAGTTGTTAGAGGATTCCAATGGATTGGGACTGCGTTACTATCAGGTAGAAGCAGTCAAGGCTGCCGAGAAAGCGATTGCCGAACGCAAAAATACGGTGTTGCTTGCTATGGCAACGGGAACTGGAAAGACAAGAACAGTTCTTGGTATGATATACCGTTTTTTATCAGCGAAGCGTTTTAAAAGAATCCTATATTTGGTTGACAGAATAGCGCTTGGAGATCAGACGATAGATACCTTCAAAGAGGTAAAACTGGAAGATTTAAAAACGTTGAATCAATTATATGATATCAAAGACTTTGGCAAAAAAGAATTTGAAAAAGATACTCGTGTACATATTGCAACGGTTCAGAGTCTGGTGAAACGCATTGTTTATAATGAGTCGGATGTCAGTATAGGAGTATCGGACTATGATTGCATTATTGTGGATGAGGCACACAGAGGATATATTTTGGATAAGGAAATGGATGAAGATGAGATGCTGTACCGCAATCAGGATGATTTTCGCAGCAAGTATCGGGCAGTCATCGATTATTTTGATGCAGTTAAGATTGCGCTTACTGCTACCCCTGCCCTTCACACAACACAAATTTTTGGAAAGCCGGTATATTCTTATGATTACCGGACAGCGGTAGTAGACGGCTATCTGGTAGACCATGATGCACCACATATTATCCGAACAAAGCTTAGCGAGGAAGGAATTGTGTTTGAGGCAGGAAGCACTGCTCCCATCTACGATCCTGTGACCAATACAGTTATTAATAGTGATGAACTGGAAGATGATTTGAAGTTTGAAGTGGAGGATTTTAACAAAAAGGTTGTTACAAAGAGTTTTAATGAAACGGTTTTAGCTGAAATCGCTAGAGACATTGATCCAAATAAGCTTTGTAGATGCACTTCGCAATATGTCGGTTGATCAGGCAGTGGAAACTGTGAAAAAGAATCGTGATGCATTTGCTTATGTGCGGGGGGTTCACCAAGAAAGACACAAATTTATCAGTGATGCGCAGGATGAGATAACCAGTCATGAAAGGGGTTATGGTGATGCCACGAGACCAGAAGATTATCTAAGGGAGTTTTATGCTTTTATTGATAGCAATATCAATGAGATTGCGGCGCTTAATATCGTAGCTACCAGACCCAAAGAATTGACCAGACAGTCATTAAGAGAACAGAAATTGATTTTTGACCGGAATAATTTTAATGAAACGATGCTTCAAACAGCGTGGAAGCAGATGACGAACGAAGATATTGCCGCAGATATTATCAGTTTTATTCGTCAGAGAAGTATTGGCGATGCTTTGGTTAGTAAGGAGGAAAGGATTCATTCTGCGATTATTAAGACAAAGAAAGCGCATTCGGAATTAAGCAAGGTACAGATTAACTGGCTGGAGAGGATAGAAGCCTATCTGCTAAAAGAAATTGTATTGAATAAGGAATCTTTTGAGGCACCACAGTTTAAAATTAAAGGTGGATATGCGACAATTGATAAAGCGTTTGGAAATAGACTGGATGCAATTATTGATGAAATTAACAGCCATATGTATACCGCATAGGGAAGGAAAACGATTATGACAAACGCAGAAATTGTATCAAAGTTATGGAATCTTTGTAATGTACTTCGCGATGATGGAATTACTTACCACCAGTATGTGACGGAACTGACCTATATTTTGTTTTTGAAAATGGCGAAGGAGACGGGAACGGAAAAGAATATTCCGAAAGATTACCGTTGGGATGTATTAAAAATTAAGGAAGGTATGGAACTAAAGCGTTTTTATGAAGAATTGTTTCGGGGACTTGGGGAAAACGGTAGCGGACGTGTACAGGAGATTTATCAGGGTGCAAGAAGCAATATCGAGGAACCAGCGAACCTAAAAAAAATCATTACGAATATTGATGAATTAGATTGGTATTCAGCAAAAGAGGAAGGGCTGGGAACTCTGTATGAGGGACTATTGGAAAAAAATGCAAATGAAAAGAAATCCGGTGCGGGGCAGTATTTTACACCAAGAGTGTTAATTGATGTGATGACAGAACTGATTGCACCACAACCAGGCGAGAGATGTAATGATCCGGCATGTGGTACTTTTGGATTTATGATTGCGGCTGACCGCTATGTAAAGGAACATACCAATGACTGGATGGATTTAACAGTGGAAGAAGCGGTATTTGAGCAGAAGGAGGCATTTACAGGGGCAGAGCTGGTACATGAAACACACAGGCTGGCGCTGATGAATGCGATGCTTCATGATATAGAAGGGAAAATTTATTTATGTGATACACTATCAAATCAAGGGAAGGTAATGCATGAATTTGATGTTGTGCTTACGAATCCGCCCTTTGGAACAAAAAAAGGAGGGGAGCGTGTCAATCGTGATGACTTTACATTTATTACGAGTAACAAACAATTAAATTTTTTACAGCATATATATAAAAGCTTAAGGCCAGGAGGAAGAGCAGCTGTAGTAATTCCTGATATACCAAGTGAGACAGCAATATTAGAAGATTTGATGGAAAAATGTAATTTACATACAATCCTGCGATTGCCAACGGGAATTTTTTATAAGCCAGGGGTTAAAACAAATGTCCTCTTTTTTCAAAGAGGATTAACGAATTTTGATAATACGAAACATGTGTGGTATTATGATTTAAGATCCGATATGCATTTTACGCTTGTAGAAAATCCGATAAAGAAAGATGATTTTAAAGGATTTATTGAAGCATATAAAGCTTTGGATAGAGATGAAGTACATGATGATAGATGGAATTGCTATGATGTTAATGAAATAAAGGCTAGGGGAAATATATTTGATTTTGGTATCATAAAAAAGGATTCAGATAAAGAATATACACAAATGAAAGATCCTATTGAATATGCGGTTGATTGTGTTTCTCAAATTGAAGAATCAATTGATTTGATTAATAGCGTGATAGTTGACTTGAAAAAAATGATGTTAAGTACAAATATAATAGGGAAATTTAAAATTGGTAGTGTAAAGGATATAAAAGTCAGAAGAACATTAGTTGATGAAGAAGATATCCCATATGATGTTCCGATAAATTGGTGTTGGTGCAAATTATCTTTTATATGTGAGTATATAAAAGCAGGAGGAGATAAGCCAAAAAACTTTTCGGAAGAAAAAACAGATAGGTATAAGGTGCCTGTTGTGGCGAATGGTATGACAAATGAGGGTATTGTTGGATATACAGATACTGCAAAAGAAGGTATAAATACCATTACAATATCAGGGCGTGGAACAATAGGATATTCTGTTATTCGTCAGTATGAGTATGTGCCTATAGTAAGATTGATTGTTATTAAACCAAAACAATGCATTTTGCCTAAATACATAAAATATGCGTTTGATTATCTTATTGAAGAAGGAACAGGAAATAGTATTCCTCAGTTGACAGTACCAATGCTAAAAAATAAAGCTATTCCATTAGCGCCGATAGATGAACAAAAAAGAATTATTGAAATATTGGATGTGCTTTTTGAAAGACTTGAAGAGGCAAAAGAAAAATTACAAGATCAAATTGAAGAATCTGATGTAAAGAGGAAAACAAATGGCCAGATAGATATGATGAAAAAATCTATTTTAGCGCGAGCATTCCGAGGAGAATTAGGGACAAATAATCCAGATGAAGAATCCGCAATCGAGTTACTGAAAACGATACTTGCGGAAACATAGGTTGGGGTATGTTTATGCTAAAAAGTTCATTGGAAAAAGCATTAGAGAAATATCAAAAAGAGGCGGCTAAGAACGGAAAGAAAAAATTTAAGTAGATAAAAGATTAGCAGATAAACAGCGAAGGGAAGCTAATAGATAGGGCTCAAATCGATGCAAGAAGAAGAGGGACGTTTCTATGGTAAATGAAGAGAAAAAGTGGTATAATCAAATTTATAAATTCAGGTTGATGGAGGTAAAAAGGTGAAACGCTGCATTGCAGTAACCGATATAGTCGCATAATAATTATCAAAACATGGAGGATTTTAAAATGACTATATCGGAGAACAAAATTTATGCCCGGACAGGTGATAGCCAAACCGTTTATTTGAAAAATATAATTACCAATGACCATATTAAAATTGGCGATTATACAATGTACAACGATTTTGTGCATGATCCGCGGGAGTTTGAAAAGAATAATGTATTGTATCATTACCCGGTTAATGGAGATCAGCTACAAATCGGTAAGTTTTGTTCTATCGCTTGTGGAGCAAAGTTTTTGTTTACCAGTGCAAATCATACGATGTGTTCCCTTTCAACCTATCCATTTCCAATATTTTTTGAGAAATGGGGATTAGACATAAAAGAAATTACAAGCGCATGGGACAACAAAGGCGACATTGTGATCGGCAATGATGTTTGGATTGGCTTTGAAGCGGTTATTCTATCTGGTGTTACGATTGGTGATGGAGCGATTATTGGTACACGAGCAGTGGTTACAAAAGATGTACCGCCCTATACGATTGTTGGAGGGGTTCCTGCAAAACCGATAAGAAAACGGTTTTCTGATGACATAATTTTTGAATTATTAAAAATTCAATGGTGGAATTGGCCGGAAAACAGGATTAAGAAAAACATTGCGGCGATTCAATCAGGTCGAATTGAAGATTTGGAATAATCTGTAATGTATGTGAGGAATTTAGTTTTCTGTGACTTCGTGTCTATAAGGAAAATGTGAAAATGTGGCAATTCGCAGTATTAAGTGGATTGCCACATTTTAGGTAACAAAAGTAGGTAGTTATGTGGTAATATATTAGTAACATATAGTAAATGAATTTATTAATAGTCATAATGCACATCTTACAGTAATGGAAAAGGGGGAGCATTGGTTTCATACTGATGAACAGCTTGCTTTTTTGGATGTTTGGATGAAAAAAGCAATTACCTAAAGGGATTATGCATGAAGGGAAATGAATGAAATGATTTTAAGCGTAAGCAGGAGAACCGATATCCCGAATTATTATTCTGAATGGTTTTTTAATAGAATAAAAGAAGGATTTTTGTTTGTGAGAAATCCAATGAATTTTCATCAGATAAGTGAAATTAATATTCATCCAGAGGTGATAGATTGTATTGTGTTTTGGACAAAAAATCCACTTCCTATGATGGGAAGATTAGATGAATTAAAAGAATACAATTATTATTTTCAATTTACACTTACAGGATATGGAAATGATGTTGAGAAAAATATACCTAATAAAAAGACGGAAATGATTCCTATTTTTCAAAAGTTATCTAGTAAGATTGGAAAGGAAAAAGTTATTTGGAGATACGATCCTATTTTCTTTTCAGATAGATATACTGTTGCATATCATTTAAAGGCGTTTACCAATATAGCGGAAGCACTAAAGGGATATACGGATCAATGTGTTATAAGTTTTGTAGATATATATTCTAAGAATAAGAAAAATATGGAGAAATTATTATTCCGTGATTTAAGTGATGGTGAATTTAGAAATTTTATTAAAGAACTAAGTGAAATTGCGATAGATAATGATTTCAAACTCTCCAGTTGTGCAGAAGAAATGGATTTGATTGAATATGGGATAGTGCACAATTGTTGTATTGATAAGGAACGGATTGAGAAAATAGTTGGATGTAAACTAAAAGGAAGTAAAGATAAAAATCAACGAAAGGAATGTGGATGTGTTGAAAGTATAGACATCGGTACATATAATACGTGTAAAAATGGCTGTGTATATTGTTATGCAAATGATAGTGAGAAAAGTGTAGAAACAAATTTTTTCAAATACGATCCGACATCGCCAATTTTGTGTGGTTGTGTAGAAGCAGAAGATAAGGTTAACTTAAGAAACGTTACATCATTAAAAGAAACACAATTGAGCATTTTTGATCGTTAAGAATTAGCATGGTATTTATGGTGCAATGTCATTTAGATAAGTGGTAGCAAAAGGTACGCCAAGGAAAAAGGAGAGAAGCAAACCATTTCTCATTGCTTCTCTTTCCTTTTCTTTGGCTGCGTTTCTCGTTTTTTCTAAATGACATGGATACAAGAGGGGGCGCTTTTTGCCTTATCAAATAAGTATGGTAGTAGGGATTCAAAAAATCATGCGATTTGATTTTTATTGAGACCAATCGTTTCATTAGAAAAATAGGCAATCTGTATAAATTTCCGCTTTTGAGTAAATACTAACCGAAAAGAAAAGGAAGGTATCTGCTAATGGACATGTTAGAGAAAGTATACGATCGCATAAAAACATCCATGACTAAAAATGAACACTCTCTTTCAATGATGAAAATCGCAAAGGAATTGAATCTAAAAGAGCATGAGGTCAAAGAGGCTTTTGAGGCGTTAAAAAAAGCTGGGAGAATTAAAATAACAGAAATGGCTGGAAAGGTTAAAATGGAATTTTTAGATTGATGGAAAGAGGGCCTGGTATCGATTCAGGCCCTTTGCTGCGTTAGATGGTCGTCGATATGCGTTTTTTCAGTAAAGTCGATAAGTAGAGGGAAATTTGTATCAAATTTACATTGCCAGAATCAACAGTTAGATGAAAAATAAATATAGACAAAAACCGCAGTAGCAGTATAATAGAGCCAGTAATAAATAGGAGACGGAAGGAGAGCAAAATGCCTTATATTACAGTCGAAAGCGGGACCTTGTCCGATAAGCAAAAAGAAATATTGATAAAGCGATTAACAGAAGTATCTTCTGAAATTATGAATGTACCACAAGAATTTTTTGTGACTACGATTAAAGAGCTGCCAGATAAAAACTTTGGTATTGGTGGCAAGACGATTGATAAAGTGAAGGATGAATATAAACAGGAACATCATTATGTATAATAAAAAGCAAATAACAATAGCATTGAAGAAGCAATTAGCAATTGATTTTAATTGCACGATGGAAGATTTTGATAAAAAAGAAAATATAATCACAGTTGCTAAAGATAATCCAGGGAGAAGAATCTATACACAACAGAAAGAATTTTTGTCAATGGTTACGCTTGGCAGTAATACTGTTATTTCAGCGGAGGAAAGTATACATAAATGGTTGAAACAATGGAGTGCAGAAAAGAATGGAATAGGGCTTTTTGAACATAACAACCTGATAGAGCTGGAAACAGAGTTGAAAAAATATGGAAAGAAGCTATGGCAAAGTCATCATATGTTTCTTCCCAAGATGGAGATTCATGAGCCAAGAATTGATTTTGAACCAAAATGGTTTGAGCAAGAAGCGCTGATGAAATTGTATGGAAAAAGAGAGTTTTCCAATGCTTTGTGTGAAAGCTATATGCCACAGAGACCGGATATACTAGCAGTGGGAGCAATGCAGGGAGATACCATTATGGGGTTGGCTGGTTGTTCAGCAGATACAGAATTGTTTTGGCAGATTGGAATTGATGTATTGCCATTGTACAGAGGGAAAGGGATAGGAACCCAATTGGTTCAGCTATTGAAGAACGAGGTGATCCGACGGGGCGCAATTCCATTCTACGGAACAAGCTTAGCAAATCTATATTCCTGGAATATAGCGTTTCATTGTGGATTCTATCCTGCTTGGGTGGAAATTGAAACGATGGAGAGATAAATGATTGCTTGATTATTCGTTCCAACCTTTGCATATGTCAACCCAGGATGGAAAGCCAGAGTATTTTTCCAACTCCGGAATGGACAATTCAATCGCGCTGTTGCTGCTGCCACAGGCAGGAAAAACGGTCTCGAATCGTTTTAGAGAATAATCAAGATAGATGATGACGTCTTTGTTGACGGCAAACGGGCATACTCCGCCCACGGCATGACCGATCCGTGATTCCGCTTCGTCTGGAGCGAGCATTTTTGCCTTTGTGCCGAATTGCGCTTTATATTTGGAATTGTCAATTTTGGCGTCACCAGCCATGACGATCAGGATGGTATGATCGTCCACTGTAAAGGAGAGGGTTTTTGCGATTCGGCAAGGCTCACAGTTCAGCGCTTGTGCGGCTAAGTCCACAGTGGCGCTGGATACATCAAATTCCAGTATTTTATTTTCCATGCCGTATTGATGGAAATATGTTTTGACTTTTTCGATTGACATCATATCCTCCTATGCCTGCTGCCAGAGCAACATATTATTTTCAAACAGAGCAATCAATCTGCCTGTGCCCTTTAGCCATGTCAGATAGGAGCGGATGGTGCTGCCTACCAGGACATATTGTTCCCAGTTCATTGTCAGATTATAGTTCGCAAACAAGGATTGCATAATGGCTTCCCAACAGAGAGGCTTTTGGCAGATTTTAATAATTTTATCCGCGATTTCCTCTACTTTGTCAATATTGTACTGTGCAAGAGCAGATATATTTTCTGTCACTTCTGCATGGGATGGAATGAACAACTTTCCTGGCAGAGATTTCACCATTTCCAGTGTTTTCAGATAAGCAGCAACATCGTAGATGAAGCTGATTTGATACTTGTCTAATGTTTCCTGGCTGGACAGACAATCCGCCAGATAGATGACATTATCAGGCGTCCGAAATCCGACCATATCAAAGAAATGTCCAGGCAAAGGAAGGATCTCAAACCCCTCCGGTAAGCAATCGGTCGTTAGTTCTTCGGCAGTGCTTTCTTGGGCCATGAGAAATTTGTGACGCAGCTCTTTACACGGATAACCGCCGTACAAAAAGGACGGCTCCAGAAGAGGATGCCGCGTAAAAGCGCAATCAATCCCTGGTGCATAGATTTTGCATCCTGTCTGACCCTGCAAATATTTATTGCCGCCGATGTGGTCGGCGTTGGAATGTGTATTATAAATGGCGGTGAGTCGCCAGCCATTGGCATCCAAAAGCTGTCGGACTTTACGTCCTGCGTCTTTATCGTTGCCGCTGTCGATCAGGCAAACGTCCTGCCCTTTCAAACGTATCAGCCCGATCTTTGCCGGACTTTGGATATAATAGCTTTGATCGGATACTTGAATCAGCTCATACATGATAATGGTGCTCCTTTAGTACCATATAAGTGTAAGAGATAAAGCATTTCATCAGTGCTATACCTTCTGCACTTATTTTTTTATGATAAGGGAGTAATTGGTCTGGCGAGGC
>JAAWNY010000013.1 GCA_022799175.1 Lachnospiraceae bacterium
GGCGGTGCCGGAGACTAAGCTGGTGGCATCTCCGCCACGTAATTGAAAAATAAACATCAGCAGGATATCGCCCAGAAAAGCCAGTGGGGTGAAAATAGCGAGAAAGAGAGCAGCTTTACCATAGGCAGGTGGAGTTTCACGAGCGGTGTTGGTCCTGTCTTTGGCATCCTGTAAGGTTACCAGAGTATCACTCATGGATTTTCGGTTAAGGAAGAAGGCGGAAAGCACGGTAACGGCCCCCATAGTGATAAATAGAGGGGCTCCAGCAGTCAAAATTTCGGAGGTGTCAATCCCAGCCGCAGATGCGGAGATGGCAGGTGCTCCCTGGATGATAAAATCATAGCTAAGAGCAATTCCATGTCCGAAAAGATTCATGGCCATGGCGGCGGCCAGGGGATTTAAACCTTTGCGGATGACCAGAGGCAACATGATAGCGCCTACCAGGGCTACGGAGGGCGATGGCCAGAGGAACAGAGAAAAAAGCAGCATGGCGATGCCAAGGATCCACCAGGTAACAGAGGGACTGCACATAATCCGAGACAGTGGTTTCATCATCAGATAATCGCTTCCCAAGTCAGAGAGACATTTGGACAGCGCGGTTATCAAAGCAATGGTTGCGATGATCTCCATAAATTCTTTTGCCGCATAGAGAGTGGCGTTAAAGACAGTTTGAATGCCTCCAACTAGAGTGCCGGTGGCAGTAAGACCCAACAGAAAGAGAAACAGAATACAGACGACAGGAGTGTCCTGTCTCAATACCATAACAGCTAATATCACGACGACACCAATCAGATACAGGATATGAAGAGTGGTCAGAGTTGTAGTTAATTCCAGCATATAGGTTCCTTTCTGAAAATTGATATATAGAACTATATGCATGGAAATCAGGGGAGGGGATAGAGTTAAGAGCTATCTTTTATTTTCAGACATGATATTTCATTTACAACCAGTTTTGGCTATGTTACAATAATTACAATGATTATTCAGATATTAGGTGGTTTTGTGGGAAATATAGCGCAGACAGGGAGAGCAAAACAGATGGAAGATGAGATATTTCGGAATAAAGTCACATGGTTTTCTTTCGGTTTTAGTCTGCTGGTAATTTGGGTACATTCTTATAACGCCGAACTTTATCTGAGTGGGATGCCACAGATGGCAGTAATATACCGTCTGCAGCACAACATAGGAGATGGGATTGGTCAGATTGCGGTGCCAGGATTTTTTATGATATCCGGTTATCTATTCTATCGGGATTTTACTTGGAGTAAGCTGGGAGAAAAGTGGAACCGACGTATTCGCAGTATATTGGTGCCATATATTTTGTGGAACTTTTTGTATTATATCGGATACGTGATTGGAAGCCGATTGCCCTGGATGACGGATGTTGTGGGAAAAGGGATGATACCCTTTCAGCTTTCCGTCCTGGTGGATGCGGTGATTCATTATACCTATAATTATGTGTTTTGGTACTTATTCCAACTGATTCTTCTGATTATGTTGGCACCGATCTTGTATCCAATCTTGAGATACTGGTGGAGCCGTACAGGAATGTTAGTGGTTCTCTGGTGGTTGATGATAACGGGAAAGGAATTGCCGTTTCTTAATGTGGATGCGTTGATTTATTACGTTTCTGCATCTGCTTTTGCATTGACAAAAAGGGTGTGGGTGGAGGAAAAAAAGGGAAGCCAAACGAACGAAAGGTCATATGTCTTATGCGGCTTCGGGCTTATGGTGGTTGCAGCAATTATATACCAGACAGGTTTACGCAGAGCATGGATTCCCTGCTTTGTATTATGCCGACTGTTGGCGGTGATCGGGCTTTGGATGGCGATACCCGGTTGCCGGTTGCCAAAAGCAAGGAATTTTATGGGCCATAACTTTTTTTTGTATGGTGTTCATTTTGCTTTTGTGCGTTTTATCAATAAGGCAGGTACAAGGATATTGCCAGCGGTGCCGGCAGTTCCTTTGCTTTTGTATATTTTCATGCCAATTCTCATATTGGGAATTGCCACTGTATTGGGAAGCTTGTTGCGGCGTTATCTGCCAGTTATATGGATGCTGTTAAACGGAGGGAGGTAAATAATAATGGACGCTTGTTTCCCAAGGGTATCATGAGCTTATAGTATCTGGCAAAATACTGGCAGTGTTAAAGAGAAGAAAGAAGACGGAGGATAGGAAATGATCAAGAATATTGTGTTTGATATGGGGAAAGTATTGGTGGGATATGATGGTATGCGCGTTTGTGAGCATTTTATTGAGAATGAACAGGATCGGAAACAAATACATACAGCGGTATTTGTGTCACCGGAGTGGGTGATGCTGGATATGGGAGTTTTGACGGATGAACGGGCACTGCGATTGATGTGCGCCCGGCTGCCAGAGCGACTTCATGGGATGGCAGCGCTATGTTTGAAGGAATGGCATAATTACTGTATGTGGACGTTTTCGGAGATGGAACCGGTGATTCGGGGACTGAAGGAGCGGGGATTTGGTATTTATTTATGTTCAAATGCCGCTATCCGGTTGCTGGATTGCTATCCGAATGTGATTCCAGCAGTGGATTGTTTTGACGGGTTGCTGTTTTCGGCAGATGTAAAATGTATAAAACCCCAGAAGGAAATCTATGGACATTTGTTTGCGCGGTTTGGATTACGGCCAGAGGAATGTTTTTTTGTCGATGATGTGCCGGAGAATATTGAAGGAGCAAGGGAATGCGGGATGGATGGATATTGTTTTTGGGACGGGGATTTTGAGAAGCTGAAGGTGGTTTTAGAGACGCTTGGGCAATGATGGAGGGAATCCAAGAATTTATGATCGGGAATCGGAAGTATGTTGCAGAGGTCTTTCAGATGGCATGGCCGGCAGTGATGGAATCTTTCTTTGTAGTATTTGCCGCTTATTTTTTCTGTTATGGTCTCGGTGGGGAAAGTGGACGAAGGTACAGATTTAAAAATCGAAAAAGTCCATTCGTCTACCAGGAGGATATTGACAAACAGTACGATAAAAAGTATGATACAATTATGATAAAACATAAGGTGAAAGGAGATTTCCAAATGAAACGGAGAAATCAGATTGTAGCAGTATTGATGTTAGCGTTGGTGATGATGATGTCCAGTGCTATGGTAAGCTTTGCAGAGACTGGATGGGTGCAGAGAGGGAATGCTTGGTATTATTATAGTCAGGATGGCACGATGGCAAAGAATCGATGGGTGATTACCAATGGTGGCCAATTCTGGATGAATGAAGACGGCACCATGGCTACAAATAAATGGATCAATACAGAAGGACTTTATTATTATGTAGGACCGACCGGGGAAGCAGTTACCGGCTGGTATGAGATCAATGGTGTGTGGTATTATTTCTACAGAACAACCGATAATAATACTTTTGCCATGGCGACAGATACCCAAATTGATGGTTATCGGATTGGCAAGGACGGAGCATGGATTCAGTAAGTGTTTGGGGGATTATTTTGTAAAGAAAAGGAAGACTTCCCGGAGCAATGTCATTTAGATAAATAGTGACAAAAGGTACGCCAAGGAAGAGGGGAGAAGCAACGGGAAATCATTGGTTCCTTTTTTCGGTTTCGAGATTAAGAATTCCTAAAACTCCTGATTCAGGAATTTAAGGACTTCTAAATCTCTGCAAAGTCAAAATATCCACAGACGATTTCCCGTTGCTTCTCTCCCCTCTTCCTTAGCTGCTTTTCTTGTTTCCTTATCTAAAAGACATTGCATCTCGGAATCCTAGATGGTAGGATTCCGGGATGCTTTTACGTTGGCAACAAACTTAAAAAAACGCTATTTGGAGCAATATTGAGAAATCATGAAGGAGAATATCATGGCGGAATGGGAAAAATCATTTCAGGAAACAAATCAGGAATTACTAGATTTTTTGGATAGCAGTCCTACCAGCTTTCATGCGGTGGCAAATATGGAAAAGATGCTTAAACAGGCGGGATTTGAACGACTTTTAGAAGGCAAAACGTGGAATCTGCAAGAAAAAACAGGATATTATGTAACTAGAAATGATTCCTCATTGATTGCTTTTCGGATTCCAGGAAAGGACTTTGTCGGATTTCAAATCATGGCAAGTCACAGCGATTCTCCGGCTTTGAAGATTAAAGATAATGCGGAGATTTCGGTGGAAAAGCAATATATCAAGCTGAATGTGGAGAAATATGGCGGTTTGCTATGTGCGCCGTGGTTGGATCGTCCTCTTTCTGTGGCAGGACGCGTGGTGGTGCGCACGGAACAAGGAGTAGCGACCAGACTGGTAAATGTGGATCGCGATTTACTGATTATACCCAACTTGGCTATCCACATGAATCGCAAGGCAAATGAGGGTTACGAGTTTAACGGACAGAGAGATATGTTGCCGCTTTTTGGCGGGAAAGAGGCCAGAGAAGGTTTTTTAAAGTTGATTGCAGAGACAGCAGGTGTCAAAGAAACCGATATTCTGGATATGGATTTGTTTTTGTATAACCGGATGAAAGGAACTATTTTGGGATTTGAGGATGAGTTTATTGCTGCGTCACGATTGGATGATTTGCAGTGCGTTTTTGCTTCATTAAAGGGATTTTTGGCAGCGAAGCCTAAACGCAGCGTGGCAATTCATTGTGTACTGGATAATGAAGAAGTAGGGAGTGGAACCAAACAAGGGGCGGATTCCACATTTCTACGGGATGTTTTGCGACGGATTAATCAAACAATGGGACGCAGCGAAGAGGAATATTTGATGGCGCTGGCCTCCAGTTTTATGGTGTCGGCAGATAATGCTCACAGCATTCACCCAAACCAGCCAGATAAGGCCGATCCCACGAACCGCCCTTTTATGAATGAAGGAATTGTGATTAAATACAGCGCAAACCAGAAATATACGACAGACGCAGTTTCCGGAGCTATATTTAAGTCGATCTGCAAGCGTGCAGAAGTACCCTATCAGGTATTTTTTAATCGCTCCGATATGATAGGAGGTTCAACGCTGGGGAATATTTCAAACTCTCAGGTAGCACTAAATACAGTAGACATTGGTTTGCCACAACTGGCGATGCATTCCTGTTATGAAACAGCAGGCGCCAAAGATACAGCATACCTCATTCAGGCGGCGCAAGTTCTGTATTCTTCCACAGTGTGCGGAACCGGAGATGGGGAGTATCAGGTCGAGTGGGCGGAGGAATCGGACTAGAGGATCTCAATGGACCATCCGCCAGTGTCAGCCTCCTTTTAAGAGGTACCTATTACAAATTTCCAAAGAAAACCATCAAACACTCTTTCTTTTTACCCACACTTATTATATAATCGAAAAAGAAATTACCATCTTACATTAAAGGAGATTTAAAGATATGTCAAGAATCAGGACAAGATATGCACCCAGTCCCACAGGGCGGATGCATGTAGGGAATTTAAGAACAGCGCTGTATGCTTATCTGATAGCGAAGCATGACGGCGGTGATTTTTTGTTGAGGATTGAAGATACAGATCAGGAGCGTTTTGTGGAGGGGGCCACAGAGATTATCTACCGGACACTGGAAAAGACGGGACTGGTTCATGATGAAGGACCAGATAAAGATGGAGGGGTGGGGCCTTATGTGCAAAGTCAGCGTCAGGCAGCAGGTATTTATCTGGAGTATGCCAAAAAGCTGATCGAAAAAGGAGAGGCATATTACTGCTTTTGTACGCAGGAACGGTTGGATTCTCTAAAAACCATGGTGAATGGTGAGGAGATCATGACCTATGACAAACATTGTTTGCATCTGTCAAAGGAGGAGATCGAGGCTAACTTGGCGGCGGGAATGCCCTATGTGATCCGGCAGAATAATCCGCGGGAGGGACAGACCACTTTTCATGATGATATTTATGGAGATATTACGGTAGATAATTCAGAGCTGGATGACATGGTGCTGATCAAGTCCGATGGTTATCCCACTTATAATTTTGCCAATGTGGTGGATGATCATTTAATGGGGATTACCCATGTCGTGAGGGGAAATGAATATTTATCCTCCTCCCCCAAATACAACCGTCTGTATGATGCTTTTGGCTGGGAGGTCCCGGTCTACGTTCATTGTCCGCTGATCACGAATGAGGAACACAAAAAGCTAAGCAAACGGAGCGGACATGCTTCTTATGAAGATCTGATTGATCAGGGATATGTGTCGGAGGCAGTCGTCAATTATGTGGCATTGCTAGGCTGGTCACCGGAAGAAAACCGGGAAATTTATTCCCTGGACGAGTTGGTGGAAGTATTTGACTATCATCATTTGAGCAAGTCCCCGGCAGTATTTGATGTGACAAAGCTGAAATGGATGAACGGGGAGTACCTGAAAGCCATGGATTTTGACAGCTTTTATGAGATGGCAGAACCGTATATCAGGGAAGTGATTAAAAAAGATTTGGATCGGAAAAAGATTGCCGCTATGGTGAAGACCCGAATTGAGGTGCTACCAGACATTGCAGAACACATTGATTTCTTTGAAGAGATGCCGGAGTATGATATCTCCATGTATACTCATAAAAAGATGAAATCTACGACAGAGACCGCTTGGCAGGTGCTGACGGATGTATTGCCGCTTCTGGAGGAGCAAACAGATTACTCCAATGATGCTTTGTATGAGACTCTTTCAAAATATGTGGAGAAAAAAGGGGTAAAGACAGGCTTGGTGATGTGGCCGATCCGTACCGCTGTGTCCGGCAAGCAGATGACGCCGGCAGGAGCCACAGAGATCATGGAGGTTTTGGGGAAAGAAGAGTCTTTAGTCAGGATTCGGAAAGGGATAGAAAAGCTGGCTTTGAAGTAAAGCGGCAAAACAGATGGAAAATGGCTGTGCGGGAATGCATGGTCATTTTCTGTTTTACGAGAAAAGTTTTGCAGCTCTGGAATATGCGGAAAAAATAGTATATACTTTTAGGCAAAGGAGGATAGAGCAATGATTCAGAAATACGTATACGGAATGCCGTTTGAGACGGAGGCGGTGATTGTGGATGTGGAGATCGGGAATGGAAATCCGTCCTATGGAATGGTTAATCTGGAAAATGGTTTTTCTTTTACTTACAGATTGGCGAAAGAAGATGTGGTTTATGGCCTTGGAGAAGCCAATCGGGGAATCAATAAGAGAGGGGGCTGTTATATCAGCGATTGTACGGATAACCCTCACCATACAGAAGACGTTCGCTCTCTGTATGCCGCCCATAATTTTATCATAGTGGCAGGAACGCAAAATTTTGGACTTTTTATTGATTATCCATCAAGAATTATTTTTGATATTGGCGATACCCGAGCAGATACACTAAAGATTACCTGCGAGCAGGCAGATCTGTATTTGTATGTGATAGAGGGGGACACTCCCTATGAGATTGTGAAACAGTTTCGCAAACAGATCGGAAGAAGCTATATACCGCCTAAATTTGCCTTTGGGTTTGGACAGAGTCGTTGGGGATATCGCACCAAGGAGGATTACCGAGAAGTGGCGGATGGCTACCGCAGGAATCATATTCCGATGGATATGATTTATATGGATATTGATTATATGCAAGATTTTAAAGATTTTACTTTAAATGAAGAACATTTCTCGGAATTTCCGGAGTTTGTACAGGAAATGAAGGAGCAGAATATCCGGCTGATTCCGATTATTGATGCAGGTGTGAAGATAGAGAATGGTTATCCGGTTTATGAGGAAGGAATCAAAAATCGATATTTCTGTCAACAGGAGGACGGAAAGGAATTTGTGGCCGCCGTGTGGCCGGGTTACACGCATTTTCCGGATGTGTTGAATCCAGAGGCAAGACAGTGGTTCGGAGATTATTATCAATTATTGACGGATCAGGGGATCGAGGGTTTTTGGAATGATATGAATGAACCGGCGATTTTTTATACTCCAGAAGGAATCAAGAAAGTCAGTGAAAAGATGGTAGAATATCTGAAGAATCGGGAAGAAAAGCCTTCTACATGGGAGGTGAGAAATGAGCTTCTTGGTCTGGCTAACAGTCAAACGGATTATGAATCGTTCTATCATCAAGTAGGCGGGCAGAGAATCCGCCATGATAAAGTGCATAATCTGTTTGGCTACAACATGACAAGGGCGGCTGGAGAGGCGTTCGATCGGATCGAGCCGAATAAACGTTTTCTTATCTTTTCCCGATCTTCCTATATCGGAATGCATCGCTATGGAGGAATCTGGACCGGAGATAACAAGTCCTGGTGGTCCCATATTCTGCTGAATTTGAAAATGCTGCCATCCTTGAATATGTGTGGATTTTTGTATGTTGGAGCAGATTTGGGAGGATTTGGGGCAGATACCACGAGAGATTTGCTGCTTCGCTGGCTTGCCTTGGGAGTGTTTACTCCATTGATGCGCAATCATTCGGCGATCGGGACGAGGGCTCAGGAATGTTTTCGTTTCGAACAGGTGGAAGATTTTCGCCATGTCATTCAGGTGCGTTATCGCCTGTTGCCATATTTGTATAGCGAATATATGAAGGCAGCATTGGAAGATGATATGTATTTTAAACCGCTAGCTTTTGTGTATCCCAAAGATACGCATGCGCCTCTGGTGGAAGATCAGTTGATGTTGGGAAATGAGATTATGATTGCGCCGGTTTATATTCAGAATGCCAGAGGAAGATATGTGTATCTCCCAGAGGAAATGAAGTTTGTCAAATTCTTGCCAGACGGAATGATATATGAGGAGATCCTTTCTGCCGGGCATCATTATGTGGATATTGAATTAGATGAGGTTCCACTGTTTATCCGGCAAGGAAAATGCATTCCGGTGGCAGAGATTGCGGAACATGTAGAGGCACTTGACACCGTACATATGACAGTGATTGGGTACCTGGGAGCAGAATATTTACTGTATGAAGATGATGGGATCCATAAAGATTATGACAATCCGAAAAACTGGAGAACAGTGAAGTAACAGATTGGTTGCAAGCTTCATGGAATTTGCTGGCAGCTATCCCTCTCAATCAGATAGTGAGGCACAATAATTTTGGTGGCGAGAAGGTTTGGATTCTCGATATGATTGATCATTTGAGAGGCGGCTTCGATTCCCAGTTGACAGGAATTGATGTCAATGGAGGTCAGTTGGGGTGAAGTGAGCCGGGCAAACAAAGAGTTATTAAAGGAGATAATGGAGAGATCCTTTGGAATGGACAGGCCAATTTCAATACAAGATCGTTCCAGGGCTACGGCCAGAATATCATCACTGACCATAATAGCAGTGGGGCGGTCATCACTTCCTAACAGGCGGTGAATCAGGATATCCCCGTCTTTGGAAATGGAGGGAACTTCCACACAATAGTTCTCTCGCAAAGGAAGATTGTGGCGCAGCAGGGCGGTCTGATAGCCGGATTTGCGGTCAGCGGAAAACATCAAGCTACTGTCGCTGCCAAGGTAGGCGATTTTGCGGTGGCCTAGTTGATACAGATATTCGGTGGCTTCCTGGCCAGCCAGCAGATTATCGTTGTCAATATAGATAGTCTGATTGGCAAACTGATAGGCTTTGCCAATGAGAACATATAAAAGTCCCTCATTACAAAGGTAATCAATAACGGGATCCTGTTGTTTGGAATACAATACAATGAAGCCGTCTACCTGTCCGCTGCGGGTCATGGTACGCATGGCCTGAAGCACTTCGTCCTCATCTTTGCCAGTGATGACCGTGTTGATATATTGCCGATGATTGCAGAACTGGCTGATGCCCCGAATGGCTTCCAGATAGAATGGGTTTTCATAGGCATCCCGGGCAGAGGTGGGAAGGATGATACCAATGGCTCGCGAGTTTTGAGAGGCCAGATTGCTTGCCTGAAAATTTGGCTCATAACCCAGCTGTGCCATGGCCCGACGCACTCTTTCTTTGGTTTCTTCGCTGATGGATGGATTATTTTTGCAGGTGCGAGAAACCGTGGACGGGGATACACCTGCCAGAGCAGCAACATCTTTGATCGTGATAGCCATGGGGAAAACCTCCTGGGATTTATGGGATAACTATTTTTTGCATATGAATTTATTTTAGTAGAAATGAGGAATGAAGTCAATGAGATTGTGCAAACGGATTTCCTCAAAAGTTGACGGATAAAAGAAGAGATAAAGATGCCTATAGGAATTCTTGTAAATGCACTTGCGATTTTTGTTGGGGGATTGATTGGAGTGAAGCTTGGCCCAAGATTCAGCGAGCATTTTAAAGTTAATTTGAATACCACATTTGGCGCTTGTGCCATGGCAATGGGAATCAGCTCCATTGTATTGATGAAAAATTTGCCGGCAGTGATTTTGGCGGTGATTCTTGGCACGATTTTTGGCCTTGTGATTCATTTGGGAGACCGGATTTCTGCTGGAGCCATGGTGATGCAGAAAGGTATCGCAAAATTGACCAGGGCAGATACAGAAAGTCAAAAGGAGGATTACCAAAGTGTTCTGATCACATGTATTGTACTTTTCTGTGCCAGTGGTAGCGGTATATATGGAAGTTTGGTATCTGGTATGACAGGAGACCACAGTATTTTGTTGGCGAAAGCGGTATTGGATTTGCCGACAGCCATGATTTTTTCTTGCACATTAGGATTGACCACGGCGTTTATTGCAGTGCCTCAATGTACGATTTTCCTGCTGTTGTTTGGCTTGGCCGGTTTGATCATTCCTTTTTGCAGCGAGGCTATGATCGCAGATTTTAAAGCATGCGGAGGAATTTTGCTTTTAGCTACAGGATTTCGCATGATTAAGGTAAAGGAATTTCCAGTGGCAGAGATGATACCGGCTATGGTGTTAGTTATGCCAATCAGTTATTTTTGGACCGCATGTGTGGCGCCGCTTTTATCTTAAAGTTGTCGCCAGTAAATAGGCGCTGACTGGTAAGCAGTTGAAGTCGGCATATCTGGGTAAGCGGCTATCTACACAGAAGAAAGGAAATAAAAAGTAACGGATTTATGGTAATATCGTGTGTTGTTGAAAAAGCTGACCAGCGGATTTCTTGTTGGTTGGCTTTTGTTTTGGTAAGAATGCTGGAAAAGGGCATAATGCACAATAATAAGAACGATAACTTGTGAAAAATAGAGAAATAAGAAAGGGAAGAAAAAATAAGGTTGCAAATCTGGTGCAATCAGTATATATTTAATGCAAGCGGTTGCGTTATAATAACGCAAAAACACGAAAAAGCGTAATTAATCAAGAGGAGGTAAGGGCAATGAGTGACAGAAAAAACGAGAATAATAAGACTGTCATACTATCACCAATAACAGGGCAAGCGGTTGCATTAGAACAGGTTCCAGATCCCGTGTTTTCCCAGAAGATTATCGGCGATGGTATGGCAGTGATTCCGGAGGATGGGAAAATTTTAAGTCCCGTGACGGGAGAGGTAGCGTCTGTGGCAGATACGCTTCATGCGTTTGGCTTCCGTTCTGACGACGGGCTGGAATTGCTGGTTCATGTGGGGCTAGAGACGGTAGCGTTGAAAGGAGAATGCTTTAAGGTCCACGTGAAGGCGGGAGATCGAATTCAGGCCGGAGAACTGGTTGCCGAAGTCGATCTGGCGTTTTTGGCGGAAAGAAAGATTAATCCGATCACACCGGTGTTGGTGTGTGGAGGTATGGAAGGTAAGATATGCAAAGGGCAAGAAGGACCAGTGGTAGGCGGAAAAGATGACTTGATAGAGATTTTGCCGGAGAGCAAGAAAGAGACTGACTCTGACACGGAAATCGGTTCTGAGACATCGACAAAAACAGCGGATAAAAATGGGATTACCAGTGAAAGCGTTATGTCTGATAAGAATGATGTTCAAAAATCAGAAAAGAAGAAATTGGCGATCAACTTTGACTTCCTTCAAAAACTGGGCAAAGTGTTGATGGTGGTGATTGCCGTGATGCCGGCGGCAGGGCTGATGATCAGCCTGGGTAAGTTAGTGCAGATGGCAGGCATGGATATCCATATGATTGCCATGATTGGCAGCACAATGGAAAATATCGGCTGGGCTGTGATTAATAATCTGCATATTTTGTTTGCCGTGGCTATCGGCGGTTCTTGGGCAAAGGAGAGGGCCGGCGGCGCTTTTGCGGCAGTGATTGCATTTATTTTGATTAACTGTATCACGGGCGCCATTTTCGGAGTGTCGGCCGCCATGCTGAATGATCCGGAAGCAGTAACGCATACTTTATTCGGACAAGAAATTTTGGTAAATGGATATTTTACTTCGGTGTTGGGGGCGCCTGCACTGAATATGGGTGTTTTCGTGGGAATTATTGCTGGATTTACCGGAGGAATGATCTATAATAAGTATTATAATTTCCGAAAGTTACCGGATGCGTTGGCATTTTTTAATGGCAAACGATTTGTCCCCATGGTAGTGATTGTCTGGTCTGTGATTATTTCTCTGGTATTGGCAGTGGTTTGGCCAGTAGTACAGACAGGAATCAACGCTTTTGGCGTATGGATTGCCAATTCGTCTTCAACTTCACCAGTATTGGCGCCGTTTATTTACGGAACTCTCGAGCGTCTGCTTTTGCCGTTCGGTCTGCATCATATGCTGACGATTCCGATGAACTATACTTCCTTTGGCGGTACTTACACGATTCAGACGGGAATTAATGCCGGCTCGCAGGTGTTTGGACAGGATCCGTTGTGGTTGGCATGGGTGACCGACTTGATTAATTTTAAGGATGCCGGGGATATGGCATCTTATACCAATCTGATGACAACAGTGACGCCAGCCCGGTTTAAGGTGGGACAGATGATTGGCGCGACCGGACTTTTACTGGGAATTGCTCTGGCTATGTATCGTAGAGTAGACGAAGATAAAAAGAAATCATACCGTTCCATGTTTGTCTCCACTGTATTGGCAGTATTTTTGACTGGTGTGACGGAACCATTGGAATTTATGTTTATGTTCTGCGCGTTGCCATTATATGCCGTGTATGCTGTTTTGCAGGGATGTGCCTTTGCGATGGCCGGAATTTTGCATCTGCGGCTTCATTCCTTTGGCAATCTGGAATTTGTCACCCGGGTGCCCATGTCTATGAAGGCAGGTCTGGCCGGAGACTTGATTAATTTTGTGATTTGTGTGCTGGTGTTCTTTGCTATCGGATATATGGTTGCTTATGTGATGATTGAGAAGTTACATTTTGCAACACCAGGACGATTGGGCAACTATACCGATGAAAATGCGGATGAGGAACATGTGTCCTCGACCATTCATGCGGGCGCAGGTTCTGGAAAGAGCGGCGATAGTCAGGCAGAGCGGATTATTGTACTGCTGGGTGGCAGAGAGAATATTACGCTAGTGGATGCCTGCATGACTCGCTTACGGGTGACGGTAAAGGATGCATCGAAAGTAGCGGAGCTGCCGGCTTGGAAAGCGGAGGGCGCATTGGGACTTTTGAAGAAAGATAATGGAATTCAGGCCGTATACGGTCCGAAAGCAGATGTGTTGAAATCAGATATCAATGACATTTTATGATAGGGCATAGATAAACGAAGGGAAATCAGGCATTATGAAAATTATCACGATCAATACGCATAGCCTGGAAGAGCCGGATTATGAACGAAAGTTGCATCAGTTTACAAGGGTAGTGTTGGCAGAAAAGCCAGATATTCTTGCTATGCAGGAAGTCAATCAATCTGTCAGTGCAGAGGAGTTGTCAGGATTAAAGTTGTCAGGATATACGATCTGTCCGGATTTTTCCGGACAGATCCGGCAGGATAATCATGCGGCAAAACTGGCGGAGATTTTGTCAAAAGCGGGTTGTCATTATTTCTGGACCTGGGTTCCGGCAAAGCTGGGATATGAGAAATATGATGAGGGGTTGGCTGTGTTCAGCCGTCAACCAATTTTGGAGGTGGATTCCTTCCGTATCAGCCGCTGCAATGATTATGCCAATTGGAAGACTCGCAGGATTTTGGGGGTGAGGACAGAAGCCGGGTGGTTCTATACCGTGCATATGGGCTGGTGGGATGATGAAGAGGAGCCGTTTGCGGAGCAGTGGAAGCGTTTGGAGAAACACTTGGAAGAAATAAGGGGCCGAATAGAAGTCTCAAAGCTTCCCTTGTGGCTAATGGGAGATTTTAACAGTCTTGACAGTATTTCCGGACAGGGGTATGATCTGATAAGCAGAAGTGGTTGGAAGGATACTTATCATTTGGCAAGGGAAAGGGACTGTGGCATTACGGTGGGCAAAGTGATTGATGGCTGGAGGGAGCGGCTGTCAAAAACAGGGGCAGCCGGAGCCGAAGATCCGAATTCGACAGGAATGAGGATCGATTATATTTGGTGCAGCCAGGAGATTCCCGTCCGCTGTTCCCAGGTGATCTGCAACGGGAAGCCATATCCAGTGATATCGGATCACTATGGAGTGATGATTGAAATATAGGAAAAGCAGAATATTGAAAAATGTTAATCGATGAAAAATCAGGGGAGATTTGATTATATGAACAGAGCCGGAGGTGTATTGTTATCAATTACCAGTTTGCCGTCGAAATATGGGATTGGATGCTTTTCCCAAAGTGCCTATGATTTTGTGGACTGGCTAAAAGAGGCAGGACAGACATATTGGCAGATTCTGCCGTTGGGACCTACGAGCTATGGCGATTCGCCGTATCAGTCTTTTTCTACTTTTGCCGGAAATCCTTACTTTATCAGTCTGGAAGCTCTGGTAGAGGAAGGAACACTGACAAAGGAAGAGTGCGAGGCGGTAGACTTTGGACAGAAGCCGGAGCTGGTAGATTATGAGAGAATGTATAAGGTTCGTTATCCGCTGCTTAGGAAGGCTTACGAACGCAGCAAAATTAGTGAAAATCAAGATTATCAACGTTTTGTGGCTGATAATGAGTGGTGGTTGGGAGACTATGCATTGTTCATGGCGGTAAAAGATCGTTTTGCAGGAGCGCCTTGGACGGAATGGGCGGAGGATATTCGCTTGCGATGGCAGAATGCCATGGATTATTATCGTAAAGAGTTGTATTTTGATATTGAATTTCAGCAGTATTTACAGTATATGTTTTATATGCAGTGGATGAAGTTGAAAGCATATGCCAATGAAAAAGGAATTTGTCTGATTGGAGATATTCCGATCTATGTGGCGATGGATAGTGCGGATACCTGGGCGAATCCGGAGCTGTTCCAACTGGATGAGAATAATGTGCCGCTGGCGGTTGCCGGTTGTCCGCCAGACGGATTTTCCGCCATAGGGCAGCTTTGGGGGAATCCGCTGTATCGGTGGGACTACCACAAAAATACCGGATATGAGTGGTGGATTTCTCGCCTGGAATATTGTTTCCGACTCTATGATGTGGTGCGAATTGACCATTTTCGGGGATTTGATGAGTATTATTCGATTCCTTATGGGGCGACTACGGCAGTGGACGGTCATTGGGAAAAAGGGCCGGGGATATCATTGTTTAACCGGGTGGAGGAAGCGCTGGGACGTCGGGAAGTGATAGCGGAGGATCTGGGATATGTGACGGATTCGGTTCGCGAGTTGGTAGGAAAAAGCGGATTTCCGGGGATGAAGGTTTTGGAGTTTGCCTTTGATTCCCGCGATTCCGGTTGTGCCAATGATTATCTGCCTCATAATTATGGGGAGAATTGTGTGGCCTATACAGGAACCCATGACAATGAAACGATTTGTGGGTGGTTTGACAGCATTACGAAAGAAGAACAAGAAATGGCGCGGGAGTATTTGTGCGATTGCCGGACGCCCAAAAAAGAGCTGAATTGGTCCTTCATTAGTCTAATTATGCGCAGTACGGCTAGAACTTGCATTATTCCCATGCAGGATTATCTGGGGTATGGCAATGAATGCCGGATGAATAAGCCGTCCACTGTGGGGATGAACTGGAAGTGGAGACTGAAAAAAGGAGAACTGACAAAAGAATTGCAAAAAAAGCTCTATGACATGGTAAGGCGATACGGGAGGCTTCCCCGATAGCGGAGGATATTATGAAAAAAGAATGGTGGCACGGAAAGACAGCATACCAAATTTATCCCAAAAGTTTTTACGATTCCAATGATGATGGGATCGGGGATTTGCCGGGGATTATCAGCAAACTGGATTATTTAAAAGAACTGGGGATTGATATGATCTGGCTTTCGCCGGTATATTTGTCACCCTGTGCAGATCAGGGATACGATATTGCTGACTATTATCAGATTGATCCTATGTTTGGAACTATGGAAGATATGGAACAATTGTTGGAAGAGGCAAAAAAAAGGGAGATTGCCGTGCTGATGGATCTGGTAGTGAATCACTGTTCTGACGAACATGAATGGTTTCGTAAGGCGTGTGCAGATCCGGAGGGGGAATACGGCAAATATTTTTACCTTGAAAAGAAAAAGGATGGAAAGCTGCCAAGCAATTGGCGATCTTATTTTGGCGGGCCGGTATGGGAGCAGATACCAGGAAGCGAGTGGTATTATCTTCATGTGTTTCATAAAAAACAGCCAGATTTGAACTGGGAAAATCCGCTGGTCCGGGAACGGCTCTATGAGATGATCAACTGGTGGCTGGACAAAGGATTGGCTGGATTTCGGATTGATGCCATTATCAATATCAAAAAGCCGCAGATGTTTCGGGACTATCCGGCAGATCGGGAGGACGGACTCTGCGATATGGGGACGGTATTGGCAGATACGTCAGGGATCGGTGATTTCCTGCGGGAAATGAGAGATCGCGCTTTCCGACCTCATGGAGCATTTACCGTGGGAGAAGTATTTAATGCCAAAGATGGAGAACTGGCGGATTTTGCGGGGGAAGACGGGTATTTTTCTTCTATTTTTGACTTCCGTCAGACTGTGGAAGGAAAATCGGTAGAAGGCTGGTATGGAGCTAGGATTCCCACGATGGAGGATTATAAAAGATGCTGTTTTGCAAGCCAGAGAGAGATGGAAGGAATTGGTTTCTATTCCAATATTATTGAAAACCATGATGAACCCCGGGGCGTGAGTTACTATTTGCCTGAAGAAGCCAGAAATGAAAAGGGCAAAAAGCTTTTGGCTGCTTTATACTTTATGTTGAAGGGTTTACCGTTTATCTATCAAGGGCAGGAACTAGGAATGGAAAATGTGGCCTATACATCTGTGGATGAGATCGATGACATCAGCAGTAAGGATGAGTATCAGGTGTGTCTAGCGGCCGGACTTACAGAAGAAGAGGCCATGACAGTGGTGAATCGCTATTCCCGGGATAATGCCAGAACGCCGTTCCAATGGAATGCAAAAGAAAATGCCGGTTTTACCAGAGGCAAGCCATGGCTGCGGGTGAATGATAATTATCGAAAAATCAATTGGGAACAACAGAGAACGGATCCCAACAGTGTTTTTGCTTTTTATCAGCAGTTGATCCGCTTGCGGAAAAATCCAGAATATCAGAATGTCATTGTGTATGGAAAAACAGAGCCAGTGCGAGAGGAAGAACCGGGGATTATGGCGTATTATCGGCGCAGTGATAAACAGACGATTCTGGTTGCCGGAAATTTCACACAAGAGGAACGGACGCTTTGGATTGATGAAATAGACGAAAGAAGCCAAGTTTTACTGAGCAATGATAAGTCTGTAAAGCTGGAGAAAAAACGAATCGTTTTGCAGGGATTACAGGTAGTAATTGCAGTAGTTTGAAGTATTAAAAAAGTCCATGTGTCAGGGAATTGTGTTAATTGTTTTTAAATTTTTTATAAAATTATCTCTATACTGTGAAATAAAATAAGCTTTAAATAAGCCTAAAACACGCATAATTTATAAACAATTATTTAAAAAGATATCTTTTTTGACCCAGCATCATGTCATTTAGATAAGGAAACGAGAAACATAGCCAAGGAAAAGCGGAGAGAAGCAACGAGAAATGGTCTGTGAATTTTGACTTTGCAGAGATTTAGAATTCCTTAAATTCCTGATTTTGGCATTGAAACGAAAATATACACTGTTTGAGCGGAGCGAGTTTGTATAGTTTCGTTTTGTTTTTAGCCAAAATCAGGAGTTTTAGGAATTCTTAATCTCGAAACTGGAAAAAGGAACAGACCATTTCTCGTTGCTTCTCTCCGCTTTTCCTTAGCGTACCTTTTACCAATACAGATCAAAATACCATTGATTTAGCAACACCATCTTTTGCGTAAACGGATATATATGCTTTAAAAAATCTCGCAAATAGTGTAAAATAAGTAAGAGTTCAGAAGTTAATGTTATTTAGTTGATTTTCTCAGAAGGTACGCCATGGAAAAAGGAGCGGGAAGTGGCCGGAAATGGCCTGCTGCTTTTCAGGATTTTTGCGGGTCCCAAAGTCAAAAATCCTCTTGCAAGCAAGTTTGCATCGGATTTTATGACCTTTTGACCCTGGTATCATGACATTGATTCAGAAGCAGGGAGAATTACTGGAGCACTGGAATTATTCCATACAGGAAATTTCAGGGGAGAAAAGAGTATGAAATCAATTCGAAGAGAGTTGTTGACAAAGGAAAATGTGATATGCATGAGAACATCTGTAGGAAGGACGAAGCAGGCGTTTGCGTTACTGAGTGAGAAGGTGTTGGATAATCTACAGACATTTCTGGCAGGGGATGGAGTACAATAACTAAGTGGCGCCTGTGAAATAAGGAAGAAGAGTGTCTGGGAACGGGAGGATACGAGATTAATGGCATTTCATGAATCACAGCTGCAGGCAATTCGTCACAAGGATGGGCCGATGCTGGTTCTGGCAGGGCCTGGTTCTGGTAAGACGACGGTGATTACTCACCGGATTCAATATCTGGTGGAGGAATATCGGGTGGAGCCAGGGAGCATTCTGGTAATTACATTTACAAAAGCGGCTGCCCAGGAGATGAAACAGCGTTTTCAGACGCTTGTGGAGGGACAACGATTTCCGGTCAGTTTTGGGACATTTCATGCAGTGTTTTTTAGTATTTTAAAGTATGCTTATCATTACGATGCGTCCAATATTATTCGGGAAGAGCAGCGCGTACAGATAATTCGGGAGTTGATGGAGCGATATCATGTGGACGTAGAGGACGAAGCGGATTTTGTCAGTGGAATTCTGTCTGAGATCAGTGCAGTCAAGGGAGAAATGATAGACCTGAATCATTATTATTCGAAGAATTGTTCGGAGGAGCTGTTTAAAAAGTTGTACCAGGGATACATGGAGATACTGCTGCGTCAAAGATTGTTGGATTTTGATGATATGTTGGTGATGTGCTATGAGCTATTTACCCAGAGAAAAGATATTTTGGCAGCATGGCAGCAGAAATATCGGTACATTTTGGTAGATGAATTTCAGGATATTAACCGGGTACAATATGAAATTGTGCGGATGCTGGCGGCACCGGAGAATAATCTGTTTATCGTGGGAGATGATGATCAGTCCATTTACCGTTTTCGAGGAGCGAAGCCGGAGATTATGTTGGGGTTTACCAAAGATTATCCCCAGGCAAAACAGACGCTTCTGGGGATTAACTATCGCTCCACAGCGCAAATTGTAGAGGCGGCAGGGCGGCTCATCCGTCATAATAAGACTCGTTATGCGAAGAAAATCCATGCCAATCGGGGACAAGGGCGTCCAGTGGTGACTGCTGTGTGGGAGGATGCACGGGCAGAGACCAAAGGAATCGTGGAGGAATTGCAAGATTATGTGAGGATGGGGTATCGGTGGTCGGATATGGCAGTGCTGTATCGCACCAGCTTAGAACCAAGACTGTTAATGGAACGGTTGATGGAATATAATATTCCGTTTCGTATGCGGGATACGTTGCCCAATCTTTACGAACACTGGATTGCACGGGATATCTGCGCGTATATCCGGATGGCAATAGATGACCTGGCAAAAAGCGGGCGGGCCAGACGGACGGACGTGGTGCGGGTGATCAATCGCCCGAAACGCTATGTCAATCGAGAGGCGTTAGAGGGAGTGGAGATCTCGTGGAATGGGGTAAAATCGTGGTATCAGGATAAAGGATGGATGGTGGAGCGGATCGAGCAGCTGGAGTATGATTTGCGGATGATCGGCAAGTTGGCGCCAGTAGCGGCAGTAAATTATATCCGCAAGGGAGTGGGGTATGATGAGTATCTGCGGGAGTATGCAGAATACCGACGGATGAAGCCGGAGGAGCTTTTGGAGGTAGCGGAACAGCTACAGGAGAGTGCGGCGGGGTTTGATTCGGTACAGGAATGGTTTTCACATATGGAAGAGTATGGGAAACAGCTGAAAGAGCAGGCGAAGCGTCTGGAAAAGGATACAAACTGTGTGCTGCTGATGACCATGCACAGCTCGAAAGGGCTAGAGTTTCCGGTGGTTTATATTCTGGATGCCAATGAGCGAGTGACACCGCATCATAAAGCAGTATTGGAGGCAGATTTGGAAGAAGAGCGGCGGATGTTCTATGTAGCCATGACTCGGGCAAAGGAACGGCTGCATGTATGCTATGCGAAGGAACGGTATGGGAAAGAACAGCAGAGATCGCGATTTATTGATGAATATCTGGAAAATTATTCGGAATAAGGAGACAAAAAATGAGTTTTATCCATATTTATTGTGGAGACGGAAAAGGTAAGACCTCGGCAGCTCTGGGGCTGGCTATACGGGCGGCCGGTCGGGGGAAAAAAGTGTTGATTGTGCGTTTTCTGAAAAATGAAGATTCCGGCGAGGTACCAGTACTGCGTCAGATCCCGGGAATTACGGTGACGCTTTGTGATCGTGAGTTTGGCTTTGTGTTCCGGATGGCAAAGAATGAGAGGATCGAGGCAGCAGAGTATTATGGACAGCGGTTTGGGCAGGCATGCCACGAGGCGGTGAACTGCGGATATGATGTTCTGATTCTGGATGAGATTCTGGCAGCATGTAATTATGGAATGGTGAAGGAAACGGATGTGATAAACTTTTTGTGGAATCGCCCGGAGGGGCTGGAGGTGGTTCTGACTGGGAGGGATCCGTCTGATTCATTGATGGATATAGCAGATTATGTATCGGAGATTGGTATGAGGAAGCATCCTTTTACGAGAGGAGTATCAGCGAGAGAAGGGATTGAGTATTAGTGTTCGAAAGGGTCGATGTCATTTAGATAAGGAAACGAGAAGCAGAAGCAAGGAAATGAGGCGAGAACCAACGCCAAAATCAGGGATTTAAGGACTTCTAAATCTCTGTAAAGTCAAAATCCCGCAGGCGGTTTGGCGTGGCTTCTCTTCCCTCTTTCTTGGCTGATTTTCTCATTTCATTATCTAAATGATATTGCCGAAAGGGTATGCTTCTTTTTCCAAGGCTGAATATTGTTTGGATTAATTTGTAAAGCTGAGAATGGATGTTAGACGATTTTAAGACAACTTTAAAAGCGATAGTTCTTGATTTTGTGCTTATAGTTTGGTAAAGTTAAGATAAAGGTTTTAAGACTATTGCAGAGGAGGGAATTAGCATGGAGCAAAATAGAGATTTGCAGGAAGAGATGGAGCAGGAGGAAGTGACGGTTACTTTGACATTGGATGACGGCAGTCAGCTAGAGTGCGTGGTATTGACTATTTTTGACGCCGGGGAGCGGGAGTACATCGCTTTGTTACCAATGGAAGGGGAAGAAGCAGAAGAGGGAGAAGTTTATCTCTATCGCTATTCGGAGGATGCGGAGGGGAATCCTAACTTGGACAACATCAAGGATGATGAGGAGTACGAGATCGTGTCTGATGCTTTTGATGAATTGCTGGATGAGCAGGAGTATGATGAGCTGGTCGGCGAGGATGAATTAGAGTAATTATTTTTTATACTTGACATAAACCGCATTATAAAGATAGGTAAAGGATGAAGCAGAAATGCAAATGGAAAAGGGAATCGGCGCAAGTGGATTCCCTTGTGTTATTTGCGTCCGGGAGAATCCGGAGAGATCCAGGTTATCATGCAGTTAAATCCGGAAAGAGACAAAAGAGCTTGTCGCATAGAAGAACTTAAATAAAAAGAAGACATTTGTCAAATATCTTAAAATTTTCATAAATGCGTTGACAAACATTCGATGAAAAAGTATGATGAATTTGTCGGAAGCCGGCAGGAAATGTTTGAGAAAAGAGGTGCTTTCTTATGAAAAAAGGATTTTTGACAGTCGTGACGGCATTGGCCCTTTCTATATTTTCCACCACGGCTGTCTTTGCGCAGGGTTGGGGAAAGACGGATAATAAATGGTTCTACTATCTAGAGGATGGCAGTGTGGCAAAGAACACTTGGATTGACACCGAAGGAGGTCCCTATTGGGTGAGAAACGACGGTGTGATGGCCACGAGCCAGTGGGTAGCGGACAACGATGGTTCCTGGTATTATGTGGGTAATGATGGCAGAAAGCTGCTAAACCAGCTTTTTAAGCAGGATAATGACCTCTATTGGTTGGATGCAGAAGGAGTGATGGCATCGGAGGAGTGGGTCCAGACCGAAGATGGCAAATGGTATTATTTTCAGAGCGATGGTAAGGCGATGAAAAATGGCTGGAAATTGATAGGTGAAGATTATTACTATTTTCTGAAAAGTGGTGTGATGGCAAGAGATGCGCTGGTTCCGGGAGGATACCGGGTAGGACCAGACGGGAAGTGGATTCAGTAAAGAAAATGGAGATAAGGACGTTTGTGCAAAAAGGCATGAACGTCTTTACTTGTTTTACAGATAACCCCAGGTTATACACATAATTCCAATCTCGTATATATTTTCTAAATAAATTCCCATCCAAATGTTGAAAAATGAAGGCAAATGCGATAATATGAAAAGAAACACGCGAGAGGGACCGTCGATATCGCGGTTCCAGGAAGCGAAAAGCTGAGAAAAACAAAGGGAGAGGAACTATGGATTGCAGGATAGTGACCATTCCGGGTGATGGTATTGGGCCGGAGATTGTCCGGGAAGCATGTAAAGTATTAGATAAGGTGGCCCAGGTATATGGGCATTTCTTCCATTATAAGGAGGTGCTGATGGGCGGTTGTTCCATCGATGCGTTTGGCGTGCCGCTGACAGAAGAAGCATTGGAGACGGCAAGACAGAGTGATGCCGTTCTCTTAGGAGCTGTAGGAGGAGATGTAGGAAATTCCCGTTGGTATGATGTGGCGCCGAATCTGCGGCCGGAGGCGGGGCTTTTGGCGATTCGCAAAGGGTTGAATCTATTTGCCAATATTCGTCCTGCTTATTTGTATCAGGAATTGGCAAATGCGTGTCCTCTCAAAAAAGAGATCATTGGGAATGGTTTTGATATGGTGATTATGAGGGAATTGACAGGCGGACTTTATTTTGGGGAGCGGTATACAAAAGAAGTGGATGGCGTTTTGCAGGCCACGGATACTTTGACCTATAATGAGACGGAGATTCGTCGGATTGCGGTCAAAGCATTTGATATTGCCATGAAACGGAGAAAGCATGTCATTAGTGTGGATAAAGCGAACGTCCTGGATTCTTCCCGGTTATGGCGCAAGGTAGTGGAAGAGGTGGAAAAGAATTATCCGGAAGTTAAGTTGGAACATATGCTGGTGGATAACTGTGCTATGCAACTGGTGATGAATCCCGGACAGTTTGATGTGGTGTTGACAGAAAATATGTTCGGCGATATTTTATCGGATGAGGCCAGCATGATTACTGGCTCCATCGGAATGTTGTCTTCTGCCAGCTTAAATGAAAGCAAATTTGGTATGTATGAGCCCAGTCATGGTTCGGCGCCGGATATTGCCGGCAAAGATTTGGCAAACCCGATTGCCACGATTCTCTCGGCAGCGATGATGCTTCGTTATTCTTTTGATTTGGATAAAGAAGCGGATGCCATCGAGACAGCAGTGCAGAAGGTGTTGACAGAAGGATACCGGACCACGGACATCCTATCAGAGGGATGTACAAAGGTAGGGACTGCGCAAATGGGAGATTTGATAGCAGAGCGGATCTGAGAGAGACAAAAGGAATAGCGGTTTATTTTGACTGAATGACAGAGGAGGAAAGGCAATTATGAGAAGTGATAATGCGAAATCAGGAATACAGCAAGCCCCGGCCCGTTCTTTGTTCCGGGCTTTGGGTTATACGGAGGAAGAACTGGCAAGACCATTGATCGGGGTGGTCAGTTCCTATAACGAGATTGTTCCGGGGCATATGAATCTGGATAAAATTGTGGAAGCAGTCAAACAGGGAGTAGCCATGGCAGGGGGAACTCCTATTGTATTTCCTGCTATTGCGGTCTGTGACGGTATTGCCATGGGGCACATGGGAATGAAATATTCTTTGGTAACTCGGGATCTGATTGCCGATTCTACAGAATGTATGGCATTGGCACACCAGTTTGACGGTCTGGTGATGGTTCCTAACTGTGATAAGAATGTGCCAGGACTTTTAATGGCGGCGGCTCGTTTGAATATTCCTACCGTGTTTGTCAGTGGAGGTCCTATGTTGGCAGGCCGTGTGAAAGGAGAGAAAAAGAGTCTTTCCAGTATGTTTGAGGCGGTTGGCGCTTATGCGGCTGGAACTATGACCGAGGAGGATGTGGAGGATTTTGCCAATCGGGTATGTCCTACCTGCGGCTCCTGCTCTGGTATGTACACAGCCAACAGTATGAATTGTCTGACTGAGGTGTTGGGTATGGGCTTGAAAGGCAACGGAACGATTCCGGCCGTTTATTCTGAGCGGATCCGGCTGGCTAAGCACGCAGGTATGGCAGTGATGGATATGGTGGAGAAAAATATCTGTCCCAGAGATGTTATGACGGAAGCGGCTTTTCATAATGCTTTGACTATGGATATGGCTTTGGGGTGCAGTACCAACAGTATGTTGCATCTGCCAGCGATTGCTCATGAGGCTGGTGTGGATCTGAATGTGGATATTGCCAATGAGATCAGCGCTAAAACACCAAATCTTTGTCATCTGGCGCCGGCTGGTCCTACATATATGGAAGATTTGAATGAGGCAGGCGGAGTCTATGCCGTGATGAATGAGATCAGCAAGTTGGGACTTTTGAATCTGAACTGTATAACTGTCACGGGAAAGACTGTGGGTGAGAATATTAAAGGATGTATCAACAAGAATCCCGAGGTGATCCGCACGGTAGAGAATCCATATTCTGCTACTGGTGGAATCGCCGTGTTACGAGGAAATCTGGCTCCTGATTCTTGTGTGGTGAAACGTTCGGCTGTCGTGCCAGAGATGCTTCAGCATGAAGGTCCGGCCAGGGTGTTTGACAGTGAAGAAGAGGCCATTGATGCGATTAAAGGTGGAAGAATCGTGGCCGGCGATGTGGTGGTGATCCGCTATGAAGGCCCCAAAGGTGGTCCGGGCATGAGAGAGATGTTGAATCCTACGTCTGCCATTGCTGGTATGGGGTTGGGAGCTTCGGTAGCTCTGATTACGGACGGACGTTTCAGCGGCGCTTCTCGTGGCGCTTCTATCGGTCATGTGTGCCCGGAGGCCGCTGCCGGTGGTCCTATCGGTTTGGTGCAGGAGGGAGATATCATTGCTATCGATATCAACGCCAATACCATCAATATAAAAGTATCGGATGAAGAGTTAGCAAAACGCAGAGAAAGCTGGAATCCCAAGAAAAAAGAAGTTTCCGGATATTTGAAACGCTATGCCGAACAAGTTACCAGTGCAGACAAAGGAGCAGTATTGAAAGGAAATTAAAAAAGAGCGAAGTACCCCATTACCAAAACAGAAAAGGAGCTTAGCTGATGTCAGAAATAAACACCCTACAAACACATTCCCCCCACTTATCTTCGGAACCGGTAGTTCTTAATGGATCAGAGATCCTGATTGCATGTCTGAAGGAACAGGGAGTGAAGACCGTGTTCGGATATCCGGGCGGTGCGATTTTGAACATTTACGATGCCCTCTATAAACACCAGGGAGAGATTACCCATGTATTGACTTCCCATGAACAAGGAGCTGCTCACGCAGCTGACGGTTATGCGCGGGCGACTGGTAAGGTAGGCGTATGTCTTGCCACTTCCGGTCCTGGCGCCACGAATCTGGTGACAGGGATTGCCACAGCCTACATGGATTCGATTCCCATGGTGGCGATCACCTGCAATGTTGGGGTAAACCTGTTAGGAAAAGACAGCTTTCAGGAGATTGACATCCTGGGAGTGACCATGCCCATTACCAAATATAATTTTATCGTCAAAGATATTAAAAAACTAGCTTATGTGGTCCGTCGGGCATTTGCCATCGCCCAGAGCGGTCGGCCGGGTCCGGTATTGATCGATATCACCAAAAATGTGACGGCAGAAACGTGTGAATATGTGGCGGAAGAACCGGAGCCGGTTGAGCAGCAGACAGATACGATTCGCGAAGAGGATATTGAGACTGCGTTGGAGATGATCCGCAACGCACAGAAGCCGTTTATCTTTGTAGGCGGCGGTGCGGTGCTGGCGAATGCCTCAGAGGAGCTGCGGACTTTGGCCCATCGTATTCAGGCGCCGGTGGCGGACTCCTTGATGGGGAAGGGCGCTTTTGACGGCACGGATGAGATGTACACCGGTATGGTGGGGATGCATGGGACAAAGACCTCTAATTATGGAATTACCGAGTGTGATTTACTGATTGTGGCCGGAGCGCGTTTCAGTGATCGCGTGACCGGCAATGCTGCCAAGTTTGCGCAGAACGCCAAAATTTTGCAAATTGACGTGGATCCCGCAGAGATCAATAAGAATATCCGTACGCATGCCAGCATCATCGGTGATTTGCGAGTTGTGTTGCGCAGACTGAATGCACGTCTGGATCCGATCAATCACGATGAGTGGGTGAACCATGTGGAACGGATGAAGGATATGTATCCTTTGCGCTATGATAAAAGTGTGCTGACAGGACCTTATGTGGTGGAGACGATTTACGATATGACGAAGGGTGATGCTATGATTGTCACCGAGGTAGGACAACATCAGATGTGGGCAGCACAGTATTATAAATACAAAAAACCAAGAACGTTTCTCACTTCCGGTGGTTTGGGAACCATGGGCTATGGTCTGGGAGCATCGTTGGGAGCAAAACTGGGATGCCGGGATATGGGACAGCCCGATAAAACGGTGATCAATATTGCCGGAGACGGCTGCTTTCGTATGAATATGAACGAGATTGCCACGGCAGTGCGTTATAATATTCCGGTAATCCAGGTAGTGATCAACAATCATGTGTTGGGGATGGTGCGCCAGTGGCAGACACTGTTCTATGGTAAACGATACTCGCATACGGTATTAAATGATGCTGTGGATTTTGTAAAGCTGGCAGAGGCAATGGGCGCGAAGGCATTTCGGGTTAGCAGCCAGGAAGAGCTGCGGCCGGCTTTGGAGCAGGCGATGGCACTAAGGGAGCCGGTGGTTATTGATTGCCAGATTAACTGCGATGACAAAGTATATCCGATGGTCTCGCCGGGGGCACCGATTCAGGATGCGTTTGACGATACGGATCTGAAGATAAAATAAAGGGATAAGCGAGTAGGTCCGAGAGATATGGACAAAAAAGGAGGAAGAATAACAATGGGAAGAGTCTATAACTTTTCAGCGGGTCCGGCGGTGCTGCCGGAGGAAGTTCTGAGAGAAGCAGCAGAAGAGATGTTAGATTACAAAGGGACTGGTATGTCCGTGATGGAGATGAGCCATCGCTCCAAAGCTTTTGAGACGATTATCCAGGAGGCTGAGACGGATCTGCGGGAGTTGATGAATATCCCAGATAACTACAAGGTACTGTTTTTGCAGGGTGGCGCACATTTGCAATTTTCCATGATTCCGCAGAATTTGATGAAAAATAAAGTGGCGGACTATATTATCACGGGACAGTGGGCGAAGAAAGCCTTTAAGGAAGCACAAAAATATGGAAAAGCTGTGGCCGTGGCATCTAGCGATGACAAGACGTTTAGCTATATTCCGGATTGCTCCGATCTGCCGATTGATGATGATGCCGATTATGTATATATCTGTGAAAATAATACGATTTATGGCACCAAGTTTAAGACTTTACCGAATACGAAAGGAAAGACGCTGGTGGCAGATGTTTCCTCTTGTTTTCTTTCCGAGCCGGTAGACGTAACCAAATATGGTGTGATCTATGGCGGAGTACAAAAGAATATCGGCCCGGCCGGTGTGGTGATCGTGATTATCCGAGAAGATCTGATCACGGAAGATGTACTGGAAGGAACACCGACCATGTGCCAATACAAGACGCATGCGGATGCCAAGTCTTTGTATAACACACCGCCAGCTTATGGTATTTATATTTGCGGGAAGGTATTTAAGTGGCTGAAGGCAAGAGGTGGTCTTGCAGCGATGAAGGAGTATAATGAGAAAAAGGCAAAGATCCTTTACGATTTTTTGGATGAGAGCAAACTCTTTAAAGGGACCGTGGTGAAAGAGGATCGTTCTCTGATGAATGTCCCGTTTGTGACGGGGGATGCGGATTTGGATGCTTTGTTTATCAAGGAAGCCACTGCGGCTGGGTTTGTGAACTTGAAAGGTCACCGGACCGTAGGAGGCATGCGTGCCAGCATCTATAATGCGATGCCAATGGAAGGTGTGGAGAAGTTAGTAGAGTTTATGAAGAAATTTGAGGAGGCACATCAGGCATGAAAACCATTCATTGTTTAAACGCGATTTCAAAATATGGTCTTGGTTTTTTGACCGAGGATTATAAACTGACCGAGGATATGAAAGAGGCGGAGGGTATTTTGGTACGGAGCGCTTCTCTGCATGAGACGGAGTTTTCCGCTTCTCTGCAGGCGATTGCCAGAGCAGGCGCCGGCGTCAACAATATTCCGCTGGAAGATTGCGCTAAGGCGGGTATCGTGGTATTCAACACTCCGGGAGCCAATGCCAACGGCGTGAAAGAATTGGTACTGGCTGGGATGCTGTTGGCAAGTCGCGATATTATCGGCGGCATCGCCTGGTGTCAGGAGAATAAGGGCGACGAAAATATTTCCAAGACTGTGGAAAAGAGCAAGAAGGCATTTGCGGGTGGTGAGATCAAGGGTAAGAAGCTGGGAGTGATTGGCCTGGGCGCCATTGGCGCTGAGGTGGCAAACGCGGCAGCAGCATTGGGGATGGAAGTCTATGGCTATGATCCATATATTTCGGTCAATGCGGCCTGGATGCTGTCCCGGGATGTCAAGCATATCACCAGTGTAGAAACAATTTATCAGGAATGTGATTTCATTACCATGCATGTGCCGCTTCTGGATGGTACCAGAGGGATGATCAATCAGGAAACTATCGCCATGATGAAAGATGGTGTGATAGTTCTGAATTTTTCCCGGGATCTGTTGGTGAATGATGATGATATGGCAGCGGCGCTGGCTTCTGGTAAAGTTAAAAAATATGTCACAGACTTTCCCAATCCGAAAGCAGTCAATATGCAGAATGTGATTGTGATTCCACATTTGGGAGCATCTACGGAAGAGTCAGAGGACAATTGTGCTAAGATGGCAGTGATGGAGATCATGGATTATTTAGAGAACGGCAATATCCGTAACTCGGTCAATTATCCGGCTTGTGACATGGGGGTATGCAAGACAGAGAGCCGTGTGGCAGTGATGCATCTGAATGTGCCCAATATGATCGGACAGGTAACTGGTACAATGGCGTCTGCGGGAATCAATATTTCCGATATGACAAACAAGAGTCGCGAGAGATATGCATATACGATGATGGATCTGGATAAGCAGCCAGACGCGGAGACGATTCAGAAGTTGGCGGCGATCGATGGAATTCTTCGGGTACGGGTGATTCAGTAAGAAAAACCGAGCTGATTTTGGGCAGAAATATGTAATGCGAGCAGCAAAAAAAGGAGAGCGATATGGCGGAGATAAGACCATTTCGGTGTATCCGTCCGAATAAGGAAGTGGCGTCAAAAGTGGCGGCGCTTCCTTATGACGTTTACAACCGGCAGGAAGCGAAAAAGGAAGTGGAAAAGAATTCCCTGTCATTCTTGGCAGTGGATCGGGCGGAGACACAGTTTTTGGATGATGTGGATTTGCATGATCCGATCGTATATGCGAAAGCAAAAGAAATTTTGGAGCAGTGGCAGAGGGAGGGGATTTTAGTTTCTGATGAGACGGAATGTTATTATGTGTATGAGCTGACCATGGATGGACGCAGCCAGACAGGAATTGTGGCCTGCGCTGCCGTGGATGATTATATGAATGGTGTGATCAAAAAGCATGAGAATACCCGTGAGGACAAAGAACAAGATCGGATCTGTCATGTGGATGTGACGGATGCCCATACAGGACCAATCTTTTTAGCATACCGTTCAGATGAAGAATTGAATCGGATTGTAGTCGAGGTGTGCGGCCAGGAGGCTCTCTACAATTTTACGGCAGAGGATGGGATTCGCCATCGGGTGTGGAAGGTAGCGGAAGGCTGGACAGGCCAAATCCAGGAAAGATTTTGTCAGATGGCGGCGGTCTATATCGCAGATGGTCATCATCGGGCGGCTTCAGCGGTTAAAGTGGGGCGGAAACGGCGAGCGGAGAATCCCGGATATACGGGAAAAGAGCCGTTTAATTACTTTTTGTCGGTGCTGTTTCCGGATGATCAGCTGATGATCATGCCATATAACCGAGTCGTGAAAGATCTGAATGGAAGAACGGCGGAAGAATTTTTAGAAAAAGTATCAGAGAAGTGTAGGATCAAAAATTTGGATAAGACGGCAGAAACCAAAACAGTAGATGGCCAACCGACAGAGCGTCACCACATAGGGATGTATTTGGCGGGTCAGTGGTATAAGCTGGAGTTCCTGCCAGAGTATTTGACGGAGGATCCGGTGAAGGGACTGGACGTGTCGCTGCTGCAGGATAATTTGCTGGCGCCTGTGTTGGGGATTGGAGATCCGCGGACGGATGAGCGGATTCAGTTTGTGGGCGGCATCCGGGGATTGGCAGAACTGGAGCGACTGGTGGACGATGGCGAAGGTGCAGTAGCTTTTGCCATGTATCCGACCTCGATTCAGGAACTGTTTTCTGTGGCGGATGCCGGGCTTTTAATGCCGCCAAAATCAACATGGTTTGAGCCGAAGCTGCGGAGTGGATTGTTTATTCATAAATTATCCTGAGTGGAGAGAAAAGACTCTATACGGGGAATAATGTTAAATGGATAAGTAGTGACAAAAGGTACGCCAAGGAAGAGGAGATTGACTTTGAGGTTTCCATACCATGAATTTTCGGTTGAAATCATAACCTGCAGGTTATAGAACAAAGCGGGAATTAGATATTAGACACCAACTCCTGTCTTTTGTATAATTTTTGTAACTATTCAGTCATACGGCAATTTGTACAGAAATATGTGTTGTAAATAGGTTTGCGTAAGCATGTTTCCTTAAAAATTGACATATGGCAGACAGCCAGAGCGACTTGTTTTTCTGTTTTTGGGAGACAAAGAGATACCTGGCTGGATAGTTACAATTTTTTATAAATTATCAGAGAAAGGGGTATCTTATGTTAAAAACAAGATTTACAGAGCTGGCAGGTATTGAATATCCGATCATGCAGGGGGGAATGCAGCATTTAGGAGTGCCACAGTTGGCGGCTGCGGTCTCTAATGCTGGTGGTTTGGGGACCATCAATATTACCATTTATCCGGAGATGGCGGATTTCCGAAATGCGGTCCGGGAGATGAAGCGGCTGACAGATAAGCCATTTGCAGTCAATATATCCTTGGCGCCAGGGCTGAATATGGGGGAAAAGATTCATCAATACATTGATGTGTGTGGAGAAGAGGAAGTTTCGGTTATTGAGACAGCAGGAAGGAATCCGGCGGAATTTGTTCCCCATATTAAGGAGGCTGGAATCAAGCTGATCCACAAATGTCCTGGAGTGAAATATGCCAAGAAGGCAGAAAGTTTTGGGGCAGATGCCGTGACAATCGTAGGTTATGAGGTGGCGGGACATCCAGGTATGGACGAGTTGGGAAGCTTTATTTTGATTAATCGGGTGGCGGCATCTGTCTCCATTCCTGTTTTGGCGGCCGGCGGCATTGCCGATGGCAAAGGTTTGGCAGCGGCGCTGGCTTTGGGCGCAGAAGGCGTGGTAATGGGAACTCGGTTTGTAGCTACTGAGGAATGTACGATTCATCCCAATTTTAAAGAAATGATTGTAAATTCTCGTGAAGTCGATACGATGACCTGCCAGAGAAGTATTAAAAACATGGCGCGGTATGCCAAAAACAATCAGTCAGCCAAGGCTTTGGAGCTGGAGCTTTCTGGGGCCGGGCTGGAGGAATTGATGCCAGTGATCTCCGGAAAGTTGAGTCAAACTTGTTATCAGACCGGGGATACGCAGGGCTGTGTATTTGCCATGGGACCTGCGGCAGGATTGATCACGGAGGTAAAGCCAGTGAAAAAAGTGATTGAGGATATGGTGGCAGAGGCAGGGAAAACTTATAAAAGGCTGGGAGACATTTTGGCCTAGCAAAACGGTTAAATAAGCTTTCAGGATTTAAGCACAGAAGGATGGAGGTTACATGGAGCTGTTGCAATTAAGATACTTTTGTGAGGTGGCAAGAAGAGAGAGCTTTACAAAGGCAGCAGAAGAGGTACGCGTTTCTCAACCATCTCTTTCCAAAACGATTAAGAATCTGGAAAAGGAACTGGGCGTGGAGCTGTTTGATCGGGTGAAAAACCGGGTGGTATTGAATGAGTATGGGAAAGAGTTTTATGAAAGAATTAGTAAGGCGATTTATTTGATTGATTCTGGTGTGGAAAGTCTGAAGGTGACGCCAGATTCAGAGAATGGAGTAATTTCAGTGATTGTAAAGGCGGGACAATATTTGTTTCCGCCTTTGTATGATGCATTCAGTAAAACGCATCCCAATATTATCCTGGATGTGGCAAATTACTCGTTGATGCAGAGAAAGCTAATGATTGAGTATGATTTTCATATTACGGCTACCATGAATTCCTATAATGATATTGATTTTGAATATCTGATGCGGGAGGAGATGGTAGTGATTGTAAACCAGGAAAACCGATTTTCACAGAAGCATTTGATATCAATGGAAGAGCTGAAGGAAGAAATATTTATCGGAGGATGGCGAGGCTCCAGCAACAATACGATCATGACTAGTCTGTGCCATGCGGCAGGTTTTGTTCCCAGATTTAATGCTTATTATACAGAGATGGAACAGATCTTTAAGTCGGTTGCCGCTGGGGAAGGACTTTCTATCGTGCCTTTTGATTCTTTGGGTCGATTGTTTCAGGAGTATGACAACAAGATTGCCTATGTCTATATCGCCAATCCGGGGAATTACCGGTTTATCAAATTGTGTTGGCCAAAAAGATTTTATGAGAACAAACGGAGCCGTCTGTTTCGGGAATATGCCCAAACCTATTATCGTGAACTGGAAGATGAGATTATGCAAAAAAAGAATTGCGTTTTTCATAATAATTGTATTACCCATCAAGATTTTATTCTGGAATATTTTTAATGCGTGATAAAGGATAACCTGAAAGTTATAATAAGGATGAAGAGATTGATATTTGATTATCAATCTCTTTTTGTATATAATCTACAACACCAGAAGCAAAAATCGCGATAGTTTCGGGGAAAATGGAAGGAGGAGTTGTTATGTCTAAGAAACAGATGATAGGAGGGGTCCTGGGTATTGTAGCATGCCTGGCAATCGCTATGATGGCGCCGCCAGCGGATCTGGTAGTGGCAGAAGGGATGGACCCCCAGAAATCAATGATCGGAATGGGACTTTTGATTTGTACTCTGATATGGATGGCAATGCGGGTGATGCCTGAGTATATCATCTTATTGCTTTTTTGTTCTGCTTGTGCGGCTACGGGTTCTCTTACCTTTACGCAAGCATTCAGTCCGTTTAGCGGAACTAGCTACTGGCTGTTAGTGGGAGCTTTGGTTTTAGGAGCGGCGGTAGCTCATAGTGGACTACTGAAACGTCTCACGCTGTTGGTCATGAAGGCATTTCCGGGAACCTATCTAGGACAGCTTTTGGGAATTACGATTTCCGGTGTGGTGATTTCTCCGCTGATTCCTAGCGGAACGGCTCGTTTGGCAGTAGCCGGTCCGGTAGCGAAGGAGATCGGGCATGAGATGGGGTTGGAGAATCAGACAAAACCCATGGCAGGATTGTTTGCTGCTTTGTATACCGGTTTTAACTGTACCAGTCATGTGTTTTTGAGTGCATCTTTCATGTGCTACAGTATGTTGAAATTTATGCCAGAGGGATATGCAGATGTGACCTGGACGGATTGGTTTATCTGGGCATTGCCCTGGTCCGTCGCCGCCCTGGGTATTACCACAGCTGTCACCTATTTTTACTACAAACCGTCAGAAAAGCTTCAGCTCGATAAGAATTTTATTGGTCAAAAGATCGTGGAGCTAGGACAGTGGAAAAAGGGTGAGAAAATGACCATGGTCATTTTGACGGTGTGTCTGGTTCTGTGGATGACAGAACGTCAGCATGGGATTAATTCGGCAATTGTGGCAACCATTGCTATTTGTGCCTTGATGGGCCTGAAGGTTATGGGGGTTGCGGAATTTCGCTCTAAAGTAAACTGGGATATTTTGATTTATATCGGATGTATGTATGAGGTGGGTTCAGCCTTAAGCACCTGGGGAGTGACTAGTTGGATCGGAAAAGTACTGGGGCCAGTGTTAAATCCACTACTGACAAATCCGTTATTGTTTGTAATTGTATTCGTGGTGATTATTTATCTGACTCGATTTATTGTGATTTCCTGGCTGGGCGTGATGACCGTGTTTTCTGTATTGTTGGCGCCGCTGGCTGTGGAAGCAGGAATGCATCCGTTTATTCCTTGCTTTATTGCCTATTGTTCGGTAAATGTGTTCTTTTTTGACTTCCAGAATCTTCCCTATGTATCAGCAATCGGTATTGTGGGGGATATGGTAGATCATAACAAGAACTGTGTGCCTTATGCAGTGATCTGGGCAGTGGCAAATCTGGCAGGATTTTTGATTAGTGTTCCATACTGGAAGATGATAGGAATGCTTTAAAAAATAGTGAAATACAAAAGTGTAAAACGATTTTCTGTTCAAACAAAAATGAAATGGAGGAAAAACATATGGGAATGCTTGATGATGTGAAGGTATTAGATTTTTGCACGAATGCGGCTGGTCCCGTGGCAAGTGCGGAGATGGCAGATTATGGAGCGCAGGTAATCAAGATTGAATCCATGGGTGGCGGTCCGGAGCGGACTTATGTACCGATTCTGGAGGGAAAGAGCCTGACTCATGCTTGGGTAAATCGCGGGAAGAAGTCGATTACCCTGAATTTGAAGGATCCGCGAGGAGTAGAAATTGTGAAGAAATTGGCAAAGGATGCTGATGTATTGGTGGAAAGCAACCGGCCGGGAGTTATGGATCGTTTGGGTTTGGGATATAAAGATTTAAAGGAGATCAATCCTAAGCTGATTTACTGTTCTCTGACTGCTTTTGGACAGACAGGACCTTATGCGCAGAATCCGGGATTTGATATGATGGGGCAGGCATTGTCCGGTATGATGAGCATTACCGGTGAAAAGGGAGGAAAACCGTTGAAGCATGGGATTGCGCTGGCGGATTATTTCGGAGGATTTAATGCCTTTGCCGCTGTGATGACAGCGCTCCATTATCAGAGACGCACCGGAAAAGGACAATATATCGACGTATCTTTGATCCAGGGCATGATTCATCTCAACAGCACCATTGACCGGCTAAATGACGGGGTACTCTGCCAGCCCAATGGAAATCATCACAGTGGTCTTTGTCCTTTCGGATGTTTTAATACCGATAAAGGGGAAAGCGTGATTATCTGTGCGCCTTCTGCAAAAGCCTGGGAGACAGTTGCAGCAGCGATGGAGCGTCCAGATTTTCTGACGGATCCGGAATATAATACCATCAATGCCAGAGTGAAAAACATGGAAAAAATCATCGAAGAGATAGAAGCATGGCTCAGCAGCTTTCCGTCCTTAAAAGAAGCTTGCGAGAGAATGACCCAATGTCATATGCCTTATTGTATGGTAAACAATGATCAGCAAGTAGTAGAAGATCCTCAGGTAAAACATATGGGATATATTGTTCAGGCTCCTACGGCTGATGATATCAAACAGCCGACCTATCAAACTCGGGGTTGCAACGCATTTTTCTCAGAAGCTCCCGGTGAAATTAGAAAGGCAGCGACTCTGGGACAGCATAATCATGAGGTACTAAAGGAGCTGGGCTATGGACCGGAGGAAATTGATCAAATGATGGAGGAATTCCGGCAAACATTGAAAAAGTGAATGATTTGACAGAAAGGCGGTTGGAATCATGGATATTCCGGAATTAAAATATGTGGATTTTGAATGTAGGGATCATATTGGATGGATTACCATGAATAATCCGGAAAAAATGAATGCTCTGACTTTTGAAGCGGCAGATTCTCTGGTGAAGCTTCTCAACCTGTGTAGTGATTCTCAAGAAGTACGAGTAATTGTTTTGCGGGGAGCAAACGGCAATTTCTGCGGAGGCGGAGATATCAAAGGAATGAAGGCAAAGGTGGATCATGGCTGTACGGAGACCAGGCCAGGTCTGAGGAAAAATAATGAGGTTATTTTATCCATTATCAATAATGCAAAGCCAGTGGTGGCATGGCTGGAAGGAGCAGTAGCCGGCGGAGGGCTAAGCATTGCCTTGGCCTGTGATTTTTCCTATGCAGAATTGACGTCCAGGTTCGTTTTTGCTTTTGTGAATATTGGATTTATTCCGGATATGGGGTCTTCGCTGATGCTGCAGAGAAATGTGGGAGCCGCCAAGGCAAAAGAGTTAATGATGCTGGGGAATCGTTTTACTGGTGAAGAGGCGGCCCAGTGGGGAATCATTACAAAAGCAGTGGAATCTGCGGATCTGGAGGAAACGGTAAAAAGAACAGCAGTTAAACTGGCAGCCGGTCCATCCCTTGCTTATGAGCGGTGTAAGCGATTGTTGAATCGCAGTCTGTATCAGGGGCTGGAAGATGCCATGGAAAATGAAGGAGAATATCAATACCAGCTCTGTAAAACAGCAGATCATGCGGAAGCAGTAAGAGCATTTTTTGAAAAACGGAGACCAGAATTTAAGGGCATATGATGGGGAGGAAAAATAATGGAATGGCAATTAATGACAGACGAACAAAAGGATATCACAGGAATGATTCGGAATTTTCTGGAAAAGGAATTGGCGCCCATCGTGCCAGAATGTGAAGAAAAATCAGAATTTCCTATGGAGGTGTTTAAAAAGATCGGCGAGATCGGACTCTGGGGACTGGACATTCCGGAAGAATACGGAGGTCCGGGCTTTGATCTGCAGACGCTATCTTTAATCCGTGAGGAATTTGGTCGTGTAGATTGTGGTTTTGCTGTCAGCTTTGGGGCAGCTACCGTAGGATTTAAGCAGGTACTGGCAGGAGGAAATGAACAACAAAAGCAGGCGATGGCCAAGCGATTGTTAAATGGTGAAATTTCGGCGATGTGCATTACGGAACCTCAGTCTGGCTCCGATGTGGCGGGGACAAAGACTAAGGCAGTCCGGTCCGGCGACGAATATATTATCAATGGTACCAAGACTTTTATCACCAATGGCGGATTGGCAAATGTCTATATTGTTGTCGCAGTGACCAATCCCGATCTGGGTTCACGGGGATTGAGCTGTTTTATTGTGGAGCGAGATGCCCCGGGAGTCAGTGTGGGAAAGGAAGAGAATAAGATGGGGATTCGTCTTTCCAACACCACAGATGTAGTATTTCAGAATGTGCATGTGCCAGTTGAGAACCGGATTGGGGAGGAAGGGGACGGATTTAAGATTGTAATGAAAGCTTTGGAGAAATCAAGACCAATCTGTATTGCTCCTCTGATCGGTATGGCCCAGAGAGCCATTGAAATTGCTGCTGAGTACTGCCGCGTTCGGACCCCTTATGGGAAACCAATCGGAAAGTTGCAGGGGATTCAGTTTAAGATTGCAGATATGGAAATACAATTGCAGACTGCCAGGGCTATCATGATGTATGCGGCAAAGGTGGCGGATGAAGGGAAGCCGATTTCCTGTCTGGGTTCTATCAGTAAGACTTACGTGTCGGAAGCTGCCTTTACGATTATTGACGAGGCGTTGCAGATTTTGGGTGGTTATGGCTATTCGAAGGAATATCCCATTGAAAAAATGCTGAGAGATGTGCGAGTATACCGAATCTTTGAGGGAACCAACGAGGTACAGCGGCAAATCATAGGAAAAACTGTGATTGGAAAATGCTGATAATGGCAGGAAGACGAGGCGGGATGGAAATGAAAATTTTAGTTTGTGTGAAGCAAGTGCCGGATACAACAGAAATTCGCATTGATCCGGAGACCAATACTTTGATTCGAAGCGGGGTTCCTAGTATTGTGAATCCTTTTGACAAAAATGCTTTGGAGGCAGCATTGCAGCTGAAGGATCAGTATGGAGCCGAGGTGACAGTATTATCTATGGGACCGGCTCAAGCGGCAGATGCACTGCGGGAATGTTATGCCATGGGAGCCGATCATATGGTGCTGGTCAGTGATCGTGCTTTTGGTGGAGCAGATACGCTGGCTACTAGCTATACCCTGGCAGCTGCCATTCGTTCTCTGGGTGAATTTGACATTATTTTTTGCGGGAAGCAGGCCATTGACGGAGATACGGCACAAGTGGGGCCAGAGCTGGCAGAGCATCTGGGAATCGCTCAGGTAACATATGTGGCGGGGATTGAGAGGAAGGAAGATTACTTGATTCTCAAAAAGGAGCAGGAAGACTGCTATGAGAAAATTCAGGTAAGAATGCCAGTACTTCTGACAGCAGTAAAATCCTTAAATGAGCCCAGATATCCCAATGTCATGAAAAAAATGAAGGCAAATCGCATGGAGGTTCTTACATTGACGGCAAAAGATCTTCCAGAATTGATTCCTGAAAAGTTGGGACTTAAAGGATCTCCTACTAAGGTAAAGAAGACATTTGTACCATCTGTCCGAAAAGCGGGGGTGATGATTCTGGGGGGAGATGCCAGCGGGAAGGTATCTGAACTGCTGGATAAGCTGACAGAAGCGAAAATAACGTTATAAAAGGAGATGCCTGGAAATGACACAGCAAGCAGGCCAGGAAAGAGGAAAAGATGAGAGAATCAAAAAATGTATGGGTACTGATTGAGATTGTCAGAGGAAAACTGAAAAATGTCAGTCTGGAACTGCTAGGACAGGGAAGAAAGATGGCAGATGCATTAGGAGAGAAGCTAGTGGCAGTCATACCAGGATGCGAAGTTCAAGAATTTGCTCAGGTAGCGATAAGCTGTGGGGCAGATCAGGTACTGGTAGTAGATCAAGTAGAGTTGAAAGATTATTCTACGGATGGCTATGCTAAAGTGGTATGTACACTGATAGAAAAATATGGACCATCGGTACTGCTGATCGGAGCAACTAATAATGGAAGGGATTTAGGACCACGGATATCCTGCCGGATGAAGACGGGGCTGACGGCAGACTGTACAGAATTGGCGGTGGATGAAGAGACCAGACTGGTCAGATGGACCCGTCCAGCATTTGGAGGAAATCTGATGGCAACGATTCTCTGCCCAGATACAAGACCGCAGATCGGAACGGTTCGGCCTGGAGTATTCAAGCGTCCACTAGCAGATCTGGAGAGAGAAGGAGAGATTATTCTGGAACATGTGGAGCTGGGTGAGGAGGAGATCCGTACCAGAATCCTGGAGGTGTTGGCCGGTGAGGGAGATCAGGGAGTAAACCTGGAGGAAGCAGAGATTATCGTAGCTGGCGGCCGCGGGGTAGGAAGCAAGGAAAATTTTCATATTCTGCGGGAATTGGCAGATGTCTTAGGAGCTCAAGTCGGCGCTTCCCGTGCGGCAGTGGACTCTGAATGGATTCCAGCGCTTCATCAGGTGGGACAGACGGGTAAAACCGTGGGACCTAGGATTTACATCGCATGTGGGATTTCGGGCGCGATTCAGCATTTGGCAGGAATGTCTTCCTCCGATGTGATTATTGCAATCAATCAGGATCCGGAAGCACCGATTTTCCAGGTGGCAGATTATGGTATTGTCGGGGATCTGTTTGAGATTGTTCCAGAATTGACGAAAAAAATTCGGGAAAAGAAAGCAGGATAAACAAAAGACCGGAGAGGATCCGGGCGAGAATATAAAATCGGTTCGTATCGGCCAGACAAAGGAAAAGGAGGAGAGCGATGACAGCATTTATTATGGTATTCCTATACATGATACTGACAACCGTAGTAGGGAAAGCCCTCAGCAGGCGAGGAGACCGATCCACTCAGCAGTTTTTTGTGGCAAAAAAGGGATTGGGAATCGGGCTGACGGTGGCGTTGATGTTTGGAGAAATGGTGGCGGGAAGCAGTACGGTGGGAAATGCCTCTTCCGCTTTTCGGTCTGGTCTATCTTCTGTATGGACCAACTGGGGAATGGTGATCGGTACCTTAGTGTTCGTATTCTGCACGGCAAAATTTTACCGGCGAGCAGGATATTTCGGTGTCATGTCAGTACCAGAGGCGTTTGCGTTTCGGTTTGACCAGAGAGTTCGGATGGTAGTGTTGGTCATTATTCTCTTTGTATACGGCATTATTTTTTCTCAACAGCCGGTTGCTGCCGCTGCCTTACTTTCTTCTATGCTAGGAATTTCCCCAGTACTTTTGTCCTGGATTGTGGGTATTCTTTTTGCCTATATGGCACTTCATGGGTTACGGGGACTGGCGGGAATGAATGTGGTGCATGCCCTGGTCATGTTTTTGGGAATGTTTCTGGTGGGAATCCTGGCGGTCTGGAAGGCTGGCGGCTTGGAGGTGATGATGGCGTCCTGTCCAGAACATTATTTTTCGGTAATGTATCCGGATAAAGCGACGGTGGCAGCACAGGCACTAGGATCCGCTTTTTCTATGATCTTGTCATCCACTGTGGTCAACTGTTGTCTGGGTGCACAGTCTTTGGACGTGGCGAAAAAGGGAATTGCCTGGTCGGCACTCCTGGTGATTCCTTTTGCCCTGATGCCTGCCCTGATCGGTATCGCTGGCTTTGTGACCATACCTCAGGCGGTGCCTGGAAGCATTATTTATGATATGGCGGAATCGATCCATCCCGTCTTTAGTGGGATCGTCAGCATGGCTGTGTTGGCAGCAATTTTGTCAACAGGACCAGGACTTTTACTGTCCCTTTCGGCCACTTTAACCAGAGACTTTTACCTTTTATTCTGGCCTGAGGCAGGAGAAGAGCAGCAGATCCGGTTTTCTAAAATTACAATTGTGGTGATTGCTTTGGCCGCCACAGGCTTCGGACTGACGACATCCTCCATATTGGCGCAGATTTTGGGAGCATTTCAGATTCGTTCTGTTGCTGGGGTAATATTGATTCTCGCATTGGTATGGAAGAGAATTAGTAATCGTGCGGCGTTTTGGTCTATGATGATTGGTGGGATTATTGCCGGGGGATGGCATTTTTCAGGAAATCCACTGGGGCTGCAACCCTTTTGGGCAGCAGTTCCTATCAGCATTCTGATTCTCGCCGTATTGACCATGATGGAAAAAGAACCAGTATCAAAGGATTATCGGATATATGAGGAAAAAATACGGGGAATCTCAGACAAGGAGATTTAGTTGGAGGCAAGAAGCGTGAAAGACAAGGATATAATCAGAGATTTTTTTATGAGCCGTCTGGAACGAGATGGAGATTGTGAAGCGCTTTATGATTATGCAGATGGAAGAAGGTATTATTATCGAGACTTCCATATCCGGGCAAGAAAAATGGCCAACTATCTGCAGGATCAGGCAGGAGTCAAAAAGGGAGATCGGGTTGCGATTTGTGCAGGCAATTGTGTGGAATATGTAGATTTGTTTTATGCGCTGGTTCGTACAGGGATGATTATGACTTCTTATAATGTGAGGCTAACGGAGCGGGAGCTGGAAGCCATGATGGTCAATGAGGAGCCCAAGGTGTTATTTTATGAGGAAACATTTTCTGATAAAATACACAGAATTCAAAGTCGGATGCCCAAACTTTTGTGTATTGGACTCGGTCACCATAAAGAAGATGGGGATCTGGGATGTGCTGAGGATATTTTGTCTTATACGGAGGAAGATCGGGGATTTGAGACGCTGGAATTTGAAGATGTGGCCTTTCTTCTTCACACGGGCGGAACCACGGGAACCCCAAAGGGAGCCATGATCTCTTATCGTGCCCTGTATTTTAATGTTATGAACCAGATTACCAGCTATGGGATTAGCAGCTTGGAGGTGGTGTATCTGTGCCTTCCAATGTTTCATGCCGCTGCCTGGAATTCTCTTCTCATGCCGGTTCTCTATGCAGGAGGCCGTCTGGTAATGACAAAAAAGTTTGATGCTGAAGAAGCCTTTTACATCATGGAGAAGGAGAAGCTGACCTTTCTTCTGGGAGTGCCCAGTATTTTTCAGTATATGATGGAAGCGCCAGGTTTTGAACAGGCAGATTTTTCGGGAATTGGGAGAATTCGCTGTGGAGCGGCGCCGGCTTCCTTGGAGATGATGAAGATTTATTGGAAAAAGGGAGTGCGTTTTTGCAATGGGTATGGCATGACCGAGGCTGGCCCAGGAGTTCTTTCCATACCGATCAATTCCATGAAGGTAGAGGATATTGAGAGAAAACGGATGTCCGTGGGAAAGCCAATGATTTATACCAAATTGAAAATTGTGGATGAAAAGGGAAAGGAAGTGCAAAAAGGGGAAAAAGGGGAACTACTGATTCAATCGGCAGCGTTGTTTTCCGGATATTGGAATAATAAGGAAGAGACGGAACATGTGTTGCGGGAGGGATGGATGCATTCTGGTGATATTGCCATGCAAGATGAAGAGGGATACTATTATATTGTAGGGCGAAAGAAAAATATGTTTATCAGTCATGGAGAGAATATCTATCCGGTTGAGATTGAGAACGTATTGCTGGAGTGCCAGGGGATCCGTGAGGTCTGTGTGATTGGCGTCCCGGACAGACGCAAAGGAGAGGTAGGAAAAGCGGTGGTTGCGCCGGAACAGGGAAGCAGGATTACAAAAGAGGAGATATTTGCCTATATAGAGAAGCATCTGGCTCGTATTAAGCAACCGCAATATGTGGAGATTGTGGATGCACTGCCCAGAAATAGCGTGGGGAAGATATTACTGGCAGAGGTGAGGGAGAGGTATGGGATGGGAGAGTAAAAAAGATTAACTCTTCGGCAAAGCTGCTTGGTGGTTCATAGGGGATCCAGGGAGTCATAAAAAGTTTCTGTTTTTACTTGCGTCAGGCGTCCTTCTTCAATTGTGTAGAGATTATAGCCAAAGCATGGCTCTAAGGCAACAGAACCAGAAGGAGAAGGGACGCCATAAAAACTGAAACTGGGAGCGGTGCAATAAGGTTTTCCGGCAAAAAAGCCCTGGTAATGACAATGGGTGTGTCCGGTAAAGATAGCAGTCAAAGAACTTTGTGCCACGATCTCTATAAATTCATCTGGATAAGTAGCGCAGGGCATAGAATGCTGGTGGGAAAGCAGGTGAAAATGAGTGATAAGAATTGTGGGTTGACTTTCTAGTTCGGTCAGCTGCTGCTTTAGCCATCGACATTGAGCCTGATTGATGATCCCCCGATCGCTTCCAGGCCGGGAGGTATCCAGACCGATTATATGGAGATCTGGCAGATGGAAGACGTTATCAGAAAGAATCGCCTCCTTTGTTGCAGAATGGGTTTGAGGTAGTTCTGCCGGATGGTCGTGATTTCCCGGAACAACAGCGATGGGCAGGTTGGGGAAAAAGTGTTGAATCGATTGCATGAGCTGATGAGTATCCGCGGGATTTCCGTCCATGGAAAAGTCGCCTGACAGGATCAGCGCTTTTGGGGAGGCATCTGCCAGGGTTTTTTTACAGCGTGCTAGACGTTCCGATATCGGCAGACTTTTTTTAAGCGCGGGCGCGGCCGGATCTTGAGGAGCACGACAGGGATCGCCATAATGAAAATCAGTTAGATGAAGTAGTTGCATAGAAACCTCCTGTTTTAATTATTTTGGTTAGGGAGTTTGTGATTTTGCTAAAGAAGATATTTGGAAGGGAAGAACAAAAAAAGAGAGAATAGGCAGGAGGTGGCTCAAAGCTTTGGGACAACCTCCTCCTTTGTCTTTTCCGGAAAATCTTCCCCCCAGACGGCATCATTCTCTGAAAATCCGAATGAAAACAAGCTTTAACTACAGTGCAGCTTTCTCGTTGGAAAGACGTTGCTGTCTGAACATAAAGTAGGAAAGAAGCCGCTCTTTGGATGTGTTGATGATCAGCTCTTCAGGACAGTCAAGAGCCTCCAAAAGCTGGATCGCTTCTTCGTGATTGCCAATGTTGTCACGGAAATGAGCATCGGAGCTGATCAGCAGGTTTACCTTTTGGCGGATACATTCATTGGCGACTTTGCGACAGATAACCTCGCTGCCGGGGCGGATGCGAAAGGAACTGGCATTGATTTCAATCAGCTTGCCATATTGAAAGCAGGCGCTGACGATAGTCGGGATATCTATGGGATAGGCGGGGTTTCCGCAGTGTCCGATACAGTCGATGAAAGGATTTTTAATGACAGCTAAAAGACCGGCTGTGTTTTCTTCAATGGTTCCAGGAGAGATGCATTCGCAGTGATAGGAGGCGATGACGAAATCAAGCCTTTGCAAAGTCGTGGCATCCAGATCAATAGTTCCGGCAAAATCCATAATATTCACTTCGGCACCCCGAAACAGACGGATGCCGTTTACCATCTCAGGAAGTCCTGGCATACAGAAGAAATGATGAGAAGAGGCTCCGTCCGGCATACCGGGGCCATGATCGGTTATGGCCAGGGCGTAAAAACCTGCTTCACGGGCCGCTTGAATATTTTCATATAAAGTACTGTATGCATGCTGACTGACAAGAGTATGTGTGTGAAGATCGGCTATGGTATGCATGTTGGTTATACTCCTTTCTTTGTCGAACCGTTCCGCTGGAGGAACGGTTATTTTTATTTAATAATTATAGCACTGAGTAAACAAAAAGTAAATAGTTTACTAAAATAAAACAATTATTTTACTTTTTTATATTGACAATACTGTTTGTTTTGCTATAATGATAAAAAAGAAACAAAGAATAAATGGCAGATATTACAAAAACAAATGGGGGTTTTTCAATGGAAAAAGTAAAATGATTACTAAATAGTTGGTTTTTTTCATGAGGAGAGGACGTATCCGTAAAGATTTTGCTCCAAAGAGAGAAAGGAGATGACAATGAATACAAAAAATATGAAAAAGATAACAGATATTCTTTTATCTGTTGCTGCGCCGGTGGCGATCGTGATTTTATGGGCGTTTGCCGTTGGTAGCGGTCTAGTGCGGACAGCGATTTTGCCGGCTCCGAAGACGATTGCTTCTACTTTATGGTCACTTTTAGAGAGCGGGAAACTCTGGCGGGATATGAGTATAAGCATTTTACGTGTCCTGCGGGGATTTGCCTGCGGTGCACTAGGCGGGACGTTGATTGGTAGTTGCATGGCATTTTCCAAAACAGTAAATCGAATACTCGGTACGATGGTAAGTATCCTTCGTCCGATTCCCATGCTAGCTTGGATTCCGATTTTGATTCTGTGGTTGGGAATCGGTGAGAATTCTAAAACGGCAGTGATTTTTATCGGAAGTTTTTGGCCAGTTCTTTTAAATACGATTCATGGGATTCAAAGTACAGATCCAAAGCTTTTAGAAGTGGCAAGAATACTAGAAAAAAAGCGTTCCGTGCTCATCTGGAAGGTGTATTTGCCATCCGCTCTTCCCTCTATTTTCACCGGCCTTCGTCTGGGAATCAGTTCTGCCTGGACCTGTGTGGTGGGAGCGGAAATGATCGCGGCTACCAGCGGAATCGGATATATGATCCACTATGCTCGTGAGCTGGCGCAGCCGGCTCGCGTGTATGCTGGTGTGTTCTGTATCGGTTTTGTAGGCATACTGATTGATAAGGGATTACTGGCTTTGCAAAAACGTCTGCTAAGCTGGTCCTATACAGAGTAGGAGGAACCGTAATGGAGCAAAAGCAGATACAGTTGACAATTCAGAATGTAAGTAAAAAATTTCGCATTGACAAGGGAACGATATCCGTGCTGGAGAATATTTCGCTGGAAATTGAGAAGGGTGAATTTATAAGTATTGTAGGCACGAGCGGATGTGGTAAGAGTACTTTGCTAAAGATGATTATAGGTCTGGACCCGCCTACCGAAGGGCAGATCCGGATTGATGGAAGAGAAGTGGTAAAACCTACCATTGATTGTGGCATGGTGTTTCAGGAGGCGCGGTTGTTTCCCTGGCTTACTGTCAGAGAAAATATTGAATTTGGGATCACGCGGCCGGTTTCTGGAGGAGAAAAAGACCAGCTGGTTCAGAAACACATTGAGCTGGTTGGCCTGAAAGGTTTTGAAAAAGCGTTGCCAAAGCAACTTTCTGGAGGAATGCAACAGCGGGTGAGTATTGCTAGAGCCCTGGTCAACCATCCGGATATCCTTTTGCTGGATGAGCCGTTTGGTGCGTTGGATGCTTTGACGCGCATTAACATGCAGAATGAAGTATTAAAATTATGGGAGCATGAAAAGAAAACGATGGTGTTGGTGACACATGATATTGATGAAGCAGTTTTTCTCAGTGATCGTATTATCGTTTTATCTAGTCGTCCCGGTCAAATCATGGATAGGATTGAGGTGACATTGCCGCGGCCTCGAGAGAGAAGCAGCGATGAGTTCCTCAAAATTCGCAGTAAGATTTTTAAATATTTGATGACAAATGCAGATGAAAGCGTCAATATCGATCAGTATCTGTGATTGATATAGGAAGTTTCCAAGAGTACTCATAATAACCAGGAGGGATAAACATGAAGAGAAGTATTATGAAACGAATGACAGCAGGGGCTTTAATGATTTCCATGGCGTTTGGTTTGGCTGCCTGTGGGCAGAAAGGCCAAGATAATCCGAGCAGCGCAGACAGTCCGCAGACGGAGTCTGCCGTTTCAACGGATGCAGAGCCAGAGAGCGAAGTTAGTTCTGAGGCTGAGACAGCTAGCAACCAAGGAGAGGTTTTAGAGGTACATGTGGGAGATTTTTTGGGTGAGACTTTTTTGTATCCGGTAAAGCTGGCGGCTGAGTTGGGGATGTTTGAAGAAGAGTTTGCCAAAGATAATATCAAGATCTGTGTTGACTATCTGGGAAGCGGAGCTGTGATGAATGAGGCACTGACAGCAGGAGATCTGCAGATGTCTTTTTTGGGCGGACAGCCCACCTATAGTGGCATTGCCAATGGAAATGGGGTAAAGATTATTACTATGGCCACGGTATCGGCTACGGATCCTTGTCTGTTGGTAAGAGCGGATTCGGATATTACCGAGATATCTCAGTTGGCAGGAAGAAATCTGGCAGTGAATATCGGTACAGACAATCATTATCAGATGATGGAAATGCTGGCTTTGGGAGGCGTGGTGGAAGAGGATATTCAGTTGTATAATCTGAAAGGCAACGAGGCTCTGTCCGCGCTTCTCAGTGGTGAAATCGATTGTATGCAATCCATTGCTCCTAATAAGTGGCGTTATGTTTTGGATGGCGATGTGAAGATTTTGAGCAATATGCATGAGACGGCAGGGCGTAATAATCAGGTTTTAGTTGCCACAGAGGAGTTCAGAAATGAACATGGCGATATTATTGTTCGTTTTTTGAAGGTGTTGCAGCAGGCTCTGGATTATTATGACGAGAATAAGGAAGAGTGCTGGAAGATTTTGGCAGAATATTGTGAGGCAGATGCAGAGCTGATGGAGCATTATATGGAGGATTATGACTGTACTCTGGGCTTGACGGATACGGATAAGGAATATATGGCAAGAGTATATGATTTCTTATATAGCCATGACATGTTGATTACAGAAATTGATCTGGCTGATATTTATGACGAAAGTTTCCTGATGGAGGCATTTGGAACCGTGGATTGCCATTGACAATCGTTTTCTTGCAGGCAATAAGTCGGGCGTCGTGACGGGATAGGCATTTGAATTGAAGGAGACAGAAAATGAAATGCATTGATTTTCGGGTACGTCCGCTTGTGGATGGCTACCGTGCTATGGTGAAAAATAAAACCACCGAAACATTTTTAAAAGCTTTTCGTTGTAGTTCGCCAGCTTCGATACAAGAGCAGTCCATAGAATTGCTTCTGCGGGAGATGGACGAAGCAGGAGTGGATTTGGCAGTGGTGCCGGGGCGTCAGTCGCGAGTGACCAATGTTTCTAACGAAGCATTGGTTCGGTTGGCGGAGCAATATCCGGAGAGATTTGCGGTATTTCCCTTATTTAATCCGGAAAAGCCGCAGGAAAGTCTGCAGGAAATCGTTGAACTGACACAAGGCGGGTCTTGTCTGGGTGTCAGTATAGAACCAGGTTTTGGAAATGCGCTGCGTTTTGACGCAGCGCAGTATCAGTTGTTATATGAATATATGAATGAGTATCATCTGCCGCTATTGACTACTTGTTGCGGCAGTAATACACCTGTGCTGGATGCGTCACTGCCAGGATGTTTTCAAGCTATGGCAAAGCAGTATCCCAATATGACGATGATTGCTGGTCATGGTGGCTGGCCATGGTTTCGTGAAATGTGTTTTGTTGCCTTTTTTACCCCAAATGTTTTTTTGCTTCCGGATTTGTATTCTATGCATTGTCCGGGGGAAGAAGATGTACGGTTGGCAGCCAATTACATGTTACGGGAAAAAATGCTGTTCGGATCGTCCTATCCACTTTTGCCAGTAGGGGAGGCGGTGAAGCATGTGAAAGGGTGGGAACTTTTCGCGGATGCACAAGAGCTTTTTCTTTACAAAAATGCGGAGAATATCCTCAATAATGCCAGAAAAAATCTAAAAAAATAAAACCGCATTGCAAAAAGTTTTGTCCTGTGAGATAATGTGAGCACTGAATCAATATAAGTGGTGCAAAAAAAGGCTGGGGGAACTATGGTTACACTGAATGATGTGGCAAAACGGGCGGGGGTTTCCAAGACGACAGTATCGAGAATGCTGAATAAGGATCCCTCTTTGTCGATTACCACTGCAACAAAAGAACGGATTTGGCTGGCAGTGAAAGAGCTGGGATATCAGCATAAGAGGACCTGTGGCGCTGCGTCGGGGTATCAGATTGCAATTATTCATAAAGAGAGTCATTATCAGAATCAGCTGGATAATGCGTTATATTTTGCAATACGTTATGGGATGGAGAGCATGTGTCATCTGGAGCAGATTACGCCTGCCTTCATTCCGTTTTCCATGCTGAAAAGTCTGCCTGGTAATCTGGATGGGATTATTATTAATGGAAATTTCCAGGCAGCGCAAATCAAGGAGATTCTAAACACAGCAAAGGGAATTCCGGCAGTGGTGGTAGGTCGTTCTAATCCAGCGCCGGAATTGCTGGACTGGGTTACCTTTGATGTGCGGGAGACGGTATGGACTGCTCTTGATCATTTGTCAGGGAAAGGGTATAAAAGAATCTTATATGTCGGTGGACGAGATTTGGAAGGGACACCAATGTGGCAGAAAAAGATATACCATTATCATACCTACATTCGTGAGCATACCCATTTACTTCACATTGGAGAAATGGAGGGAGATTATGGCGTTCAAAGTGGCTATCGCATGATGTGTGGCTGGTTGGATGCCAGGAAAGAGATTCCAGATGCGATTTTTGTATCACATGATCCCATTGCTGCTGGTGTGATTCAGGCGTTGTCGGAATATGGAATCGCGGTGCCGGAAAATACAGCAGTCATAGGAGTCAACGGAGATTCCATCTGCAGGCTGACAGCCCCGCCGCTGACCTCGGTTAGTATTCATGCGGAAGAAATGGGCAGAGAGGCAGTAGTTACTTTGATTGAAAGAATTTGCAACCGCCATGCGGTGACAAAAAAGATAATGTTTCATACGACGTTGGCATTAGGGCAGAGCACATAATAGCTCTGCCCTAATAATTTGTTTTATTTTATCAAACGATTCCTGTCTCGTCCATCAAAAGTCTTTCTACATCCAAAAGTCCCCATCCCTGTTGATTCCTGGGTAATCCCATATCGACCGCCCGATCGCGAAGACGAAGCTTCACATCGCGGTTACTCATCTCCGGATATTTTTGTAGTAACAAAGCGATGGCGCCAGATACCAATGGGGTAGCCATGGAGGTGCCACTTTTACCAGTATATTTACCAGGCTGATTGGCACAACTCATGATAGAAGCGCCTGGTGCGACAATATCTGGCTTACAAATACAGGCGCTGGTAGGTCCTCGACCAGAGTAATCGATCATCCGGTTTCCCATTACATTGACTTCTTTATGATCATCGGAGCAACCAACCGTGATCACCTTTCGGCTGATGCCGGGGGTGGTGATGGTTCCACTTTTCGGCCCCATGTTGCCGGCTGCCACTACAACTACCATACCGTCATCCCAAGCGGCATTGACACCACGGACTAGAGCAGAATTTTCTCCCATATTACGTCGAGAAAACGAGCCAACGGAGATATTGATAATACGAATATTCCAACGTTCTCGATTTTCTCGAATCCAGCGCAACCCAGCCAGTACGTCTGAAGAATAGCCATTGCCCCGACGGTCCAATACCTTTACTGGAATCAGATGACAGCCCGGAGCGATGCCGCAGTAGAGGCCATTGTTTGCACCTCCATTACCGCCGATGATACCACAGACATGGGTGCCGTGTCCGTTATCGTCATAAGGCAAAGAGCGTTTTTGTATCATGTCCAGAAATCCGGCAATTTTATGTTCCAGGTCTTCGTGGGGAAAACAGCCAGTATCGAGAACAGCAATGCCGATTCCTTTGCCATCATAACCGCGTATATCCGTCCCGTGAATTCCGATTTTGGCTTGATTCACAAGAAAATACCTGTAGCTTTCCTATGTTTTTACTATTAGGGTATTCTTCTGGGCTCGTATGATTGACGGGGGAGGAGAAAATACAGGGAGACGCGACAGTATCGCCATACCTTGTGGAAACGATAATTGCTATAAGATTTGTATATTTTGAATAAAAAGGCTTGCCAAAACAGGCAAGAAATGCTATAATCTTTTTAATTAGTTCAGTGAACTTACTAAATATATCAGGAGATTGCTTTATGATTAACCAGCATCTGATTAAATCGGCCAATAAAAAAGAACTCTATACTATGATTTCAGAGAATCCGGGAATTTCACGGGCACAGTTAGCTTCGTTGAGAAAGCTGAGTAAGACTACCGTATCAGCGCTGGTGGAGGAGTTGATTCAGGAAGGATATATTATCGATGAGGGAGCGGTGGAGAGCCGAAGCCAAGGCCGCAGGCCCAATAGTCTGGTGATCAATGATCGACGGGATTGTATTGTGGTGTTGAATTGGCGAAAACGCATGATACAGACCGCTCTGGTTTCTGCTTCGTTTGAGGTGGAGCTGGTGGAAGAAGCGGGGCCTGTACCGCTTCAGAAACCGGCAGAGATGATTGGGGATTTGATCGATGATTTTGTAGAGCGGTATGGGAGAGAGAGACATATTCTGGGAGTCTGTCTGATTGTACCTGGTATTGTGGATAGTGAGAGGAAGCGGGTTATTTCCATGGTGTTGCCTTTGAAAGAAGACAACCGTATTTTGGCAGAATTGAGACAGCAGATCGATCATGATTATCCTCTTTCTGTGTTTAATGATACCGCGTGCTTTGCCTATGCGGAGAATGTATTTGGGGATGTGGATATCAATAATTATGCTTACCTGAATATCAGTGAAGGCGTGGGGGCTAGTCTGATTCAAAATGGAGCGATTCTTATGGGGGCTACCGGGATGGGCACGCAGTTCGGGCATTTTTCCATTGACCGCTATGGGGAACTTTGCAGCTGTGGAAATCGTGGATGTCTGGAAAACCGGATCGGAGAGATGGCTTTGCGGAAGCGGGCGGAAGAACGGGGGGCACTCGAAGAATTTCAAGGTTTGGAACAGATCTTGTTTAAAGATGTGGCACAGCTGGCCCGGGAAGGAAAGCCGGGGGCATCTGCTCTGCTGTGTGATTTAGCGGATGATCTCAGCTTTGCGCTGGGTAATTTGATCACCATGTTTCATCCAGATACGATCATCATTGGTGGGATGGGGAGAAAGCTTGGAGAGATGTATCTGAGTCGTATCCGGAGCAATTTGGGAGAGGTGGGCTTCCGGCAGTTTGTGGAGGATGTGGATATTCGTTTTACCAGGCTTCGGGAGGATGCCATATTCCGGGGAGCGGCCAAGTATTATCTGGATACCCATTATAATTTTATGGAGGAGATGAGCGGGAAGCTTTTTCTATATTAATTAAAAGAGTAAAAGAAAAGGGGAAACATGCAAAAAGTGACAGTGGTTTTGGCGATTAGAACGGCTGTCAGAAGGGAAAGGAGCGGGCGATGAAAAGAATCATAGGCGTCAATTCGAACTGTTACCATGGATACAACATGGAAGATGCGCTAGAAGGCATTGCAGCGGCAGGGTTTCATTATGTAGAGCTGACAGCGACAAAGGGATGGACGGAGCACGTATTTCCAAGTCAGTCTTTTGCGTATCTGGTTCAAGTAAAAGAACACATGAAACGTCTGGGGCTGATACCGTTTGCCATGAGTGGACATTGTAACTTAATGGATAAGGAACGGCTGTTAGATTTTATCATGAATATCCGGTTGGCAGCATTCTTCGGGTGTGATTATATCGTATCTTCTGTAGGGGAAGCGCATCTGGAGGATAAGGATAAGGGTTCGGATGAACTGGTGGCAGAACACATCCGTATGTTGCTGCCTTATCTGGAGGAGCATGAGATGACGTTGGTGTTGGAAAGTCATGGGGAGCATGCTACAGGAGCGGTATTGAAGGGGATTACCGATCGGGTGGATTCTTCCAGAGTAGGAATCAATTATGACACAGCTAATGTGATTTATTATGGTAACGTAGATCCGGTTTTGGATATGGAAAGCTGTATCGGAGATATTCGTTACATGCATCTGAAGGATAAAGCGGGAGAACCAAAAGAATGGAATTTTCCGGCATTAGGAAAGGGAGTGGTAGGTTTTCCGAAGATTTTTGAGAAGCTTGAGAGAGTTGGTAATGCATGTCCATTCAGTATTGAAATTGAATTTACACCAGAGGGGCCAGAAAGCTTAGAGGCGGTGAATCGGGCGGTCCGGGATTCGGCAGAATATCTGAAAAGTTTGGGAATGGAGTTGTAGGATGGCTGGCTGCCAAAACACTGGTGAACGGCAGCTTTACAAAAAGGAGCGCAACACCAATGGCGGTGTTTCGAAATAAGAAGGAGGATTTCTATGAAAAAGGTAAAAAGATTGACAGCAGTATTGATGATTGGTGCAATGACATTGGCTTTGGTGGCGTGTGGTGGCAAACAGGAGGCGGTGTCCACGACGGCGGCGCCGGCTCCCACTCAGGCGGAAAGCGCCAAAGAGGAAACCAAAGCTGAGGGAAAAGAGACTCAGGCAGAAGCAGCAGATACAGAGAAAAAGGATAGTTATACTTTTGGTTATATTGCCTATGATATGACGGATATCTGGAATGAGTATGCGTCAAAAGCCTTTGAGTATGCGGCCAGTCAGGCAGATGTGGAGGTCAAGACCATTGTTTTGGATTCGAAGAACAGTTTGGAAGAATCGGTGACAGCGATGGAATCTTTGATTCAACAGGAGGTAGATGGTATCTCTATCTTCCCCATTTCCACGGAGCAAGGAGCACAGCTGGTTAAGATGGCAAATGAAGCGGGAATTCCGGTGACCGTAGAAAATTTTGCCATGGATATTGAGGATCCGGGCGATTATATTGCTTCTGTGGCCTGTGAATATGATCAGATCGGTTATGCGGCCATCAAGTATATTGCAGAGAACAAGCCGGGAGCAAAAGTGTTCTTCTGTGCGGGACAGCAGGGAGCGGGTGTCTATGAGAAATATCAGGAGGGTGTAGATCGCGCTCTGGCGGAGTTGGGAGATCAGGTGGAAGTCGTGGCTACCCTTCATGGCGATTGGCTGACGGATAAAGCCTACAATGTGACCACAGATTTTATCTCCACCGGAGAGGAGTTCGACTATATCTTTGCCAACAACGATATGATGGCGCAAGGATGTTTCCAAGCGCTTAAGGATGCAGGGATGGATGATATTCCGATCGTTTCCACGGGAGGATCACCAGACGGATATCAGATGTTGGTGGATGGGATTGAGGCTGCCAATATGACCGCTTCCGTCTCGATTCAAGGAGTTCAGACTTTTAAGAATTTGTACGATTCGGTGGTAGAGGGAAAGACTCCGGAGAAGTTTGTATCGCTTCCGGTTATTCCGGTATCGGCGGATAAGCTGGATGAGTTTATTGCCTGGGACAATTATGAAGCAGCTTACAATTTCGTTTACAAATAATCGAAAATCAGGACAGTAAAGCAAAGGCTGCCGGCAGGGTTTGCGCGGCAGCCTTTTTGGATATCTGGAGGTGATGGAATGAATATGACAGAGAAAAGGACACCGATCCTGAAAATGCAGGATATCACCAAGGAATTTTCTGGCGTATATGCCCTGTCCGGCATTACATTGGATCTGTATCCGTCGGAAGTGCACTGCCTGGTGGGAGAGAATGGGGCAGGAAAGTCAACGATGATGAAAATACTGAGTGGCGCTTATACTCCCAGCGGAGGAAGTATCTTTATGGATGGGCAGACATACAAGACGCTGAATCCGGTTCTGTCTAAGGAATTAGGAATCAATATCGTATATCAGGAAAATGATTTGGTGCCCAGCATGAATGTAGCAGAAAATATTTATGTAGGGAATGAAAAAACGAATTCTCTGGGGTTTGTAGATTTTAAGACTATGGTCAGTGAAACTACAAGACAGATGGAGGAGCTGAATATCGAGATTGATCCGCTAGTTAAAATTGAGGATCTATCCGTATCCGATCAGCAGTTTGTGAAAATTTTAAAAGCACTTTCTGTAGAGCCAAGGATTTTGATTATGGATGAGCCGACTTCCATGTTCAATGTGGAGGATGCGTCTAAGGTTCTGGAACTGGTACGGACCATTGCGGCTAAGGGAATCGGCATTATCTATATTTCTCATTTTCTGGAGGAAATCCGGCAGATTGCAGATCGGGTTACGGTAATTCGGGATGGGGCTGTCATCAATACTTATGAGAATCCCAACCGAGATATCAAGATATCAACGATGACGCGCGATATGGTAGGCCGTCCGGTGGATACCTTCTACCAGAAGGAGCATCATCCAATAGGGGATGTGATGTTGGAGATTCGGGAGCTTCAGATTGCAAAAAATAGTCCAAAGATTAGCTTTTCGGTACGCAGAGGAGAGATCCTTGGTATGGCCGGCATGGTGGGGGCGGGGCGGACGGAGATTGTACGAGCGATTACTGGAGCAGATCGCCGGTGGGGCGGAGAGATTCTGGTAAATGGAAAAAATGTGGAGATTCGGAATCCGGCAGAGAGTATTGAGCATGGTTTTGCCCATATCACGGAAGACCGGCAAGAACTGGGATTGATGCTTGGCGGCAGTGTGCTGGAGAATGCGACGATTGTGGGATTGGGAAGGAAAATCAAGGGATTTTTTGTCAATATTCGCAAACATCCAGCTCTGATTGAACCATTGGTAGAAAAGCTGCGAATCAAAGTTCCTGATGTATGGACGGAGGTGGTGTATCTATCTGGTGGAAATCAGCAGAAGGTGGTTCTGGCAAAATGGCTGTTTGCTGAACAGGAAATCTATATTTTTGATGAGCCGACAAGAGGAATTGACGTCAATGCTAAGGCAGAGTTTTATAAGCAGATGTCTGCACTTACGAAGCAGGGAAAATGCATTATCATGATCAGTTCAGATATGCCAGAATTGATTTCTATGAGTGACCGGGTGTTGGTGATCCGGGATGGCGCTATCAAAGCAGAGCTCACAGAAGAAAGAATCACAGAACAGGAGATCATAAAAGAGGCTTTAGGAGGCGGGAAAGATGAAGCATAAGAAAAAGTTGCTGAAAGACCAGAGGATTCTGCTGGCCCTGGTGATTTTGCTGATTGTGGCAGTGGTTTCCATAATTAATCCCCGGTTTATTGCGGTGAAAAATCTGATTACCATTTTTCAGCAGATTTCCGTTATCGGTATCCTGACTATGGCGATGAGTATGCTGCTGATTGGCGGCGGAATCGATCTGTCCATTGGCAATATTATGGTGCTTTCAGGAGTGGTGATGGCCAGAATCTTGGGGGATGGGGGAAATGTGTTGACAGCGGTAGCTGTGGGAGTAATGGTAGGCATTGCTTGCGGATTGCTGAATGGAGCGGTGATTGCTAAGAGTAAATGTATTCCTTTGATTATTACTCTGGGAACGAGCCAAGTGTTTTACGGGCTCGCACTGACTATCTCCGGAGGACGAATCATGAGCTTTGGGGGAGCTTTCAATGCGGTGGGGAAGACGCGTCTGTTTGATGTGTTTCCTGTGATGCTTTTTGTGCTCATATTTATGGTAGTGGTATCTTATGTGTTGATGAATCGGACTCGGTTTGGGAGACGTATTGTGGCTATTGGAGGAAATGAAAAGAATGCATTTTTATCAGGAATTCATGTCATGAAATATAAGATTTTTATCTATGGAATTGCTGGTTTTTTCTGTTCAATTGCCGCGATTATTTTTTCTGCGAGAATCGATTCCATTACAGCGAATGCCGGTGCCGGTTATGAGACCAGTGCACTTACTGCCGCCATCATTGGGGGAGTTACCTTTGATGGTGGAAAAGGAACCATATCCGGAGCGTTTTTGGGATGCGTACTGATGGGAGTAATCAGCAATGCTATGAATATTTTGCAGGTAGAAACGTATATTCAGACAATCATTACAGGCGGAATTATCGTCAGTGCCGTAGTACTTAGTAATATCAATAATATGAAGAAAAAATAGGAGGAGGTGTGAGCATGATTAAAATAGCGATTATCGGAGCCGGATTCATGGGACAGAATCATGCCGACGCGTACAATGATATTAAGGACGCAGAAGTGGTGGCAGTATATGATAAAAATGAGCAGTTGGCAAAAGAATTTGCGATAAAAACAGACTGTCTTGCATTTACGGACTTTGAGGAAATGGCAGAAAAGATAACGTTTGATGTGGCAGATATTTGTCTGCCTACCTATCTTCATGAAGAATATACGATCAGGAGTGCTCAAAAGGGAAAACACATTTTTTGTGAAAAGCCGGTGACGCTTAGTGTAGATTCCCTGGACAGAATGATCGCAGAAACAGAAAAGGCCGGAGTGAAAATGATGGTAGGACAGGTGCTCCGCTTCTGGCCGGAATATGTGGAGGCCAAGAGACGATACCAGAGCAAAGAGCTGGGAGAGTTGAACTATGTATTTGCCGCCCGCCTTTCCGAGCATCCAGCCTGGAGTTCCTGGTACAGATTGCCCCAGAACAGCGGCGGCGGTTTGTTGGATCTTCATCTGCATGATATCGACTTTTTGTGCTGGATGTTAGGAAAGGTAGAAAGCGTATATGCGGCAGGAAAACAAAATGCGGATGGATGCTGGAATTTTGTTAGTAGTACGCTACGTTTTCCATCGGGAATTTCAGCTTCGGTTCAGGGAGTAATTGAGATGGAAAAGGGGTATCCCTTTACAATGGAGCTTCGTCTGGCAGGGAGCCGCCAGACGTATGAGTATGCGATGCGATCCGGGGCAAATTTAGAAAATCGGGAATCTTCTCAACGGAGAACGGCTGTCTATGAAAAGGGAAAAATCGCTGAGCTTCCAGTGGAGGAACGGGATCCCTATACGATTGAATTAGAGCATTTTGTCCAGTGTATTGCAGAGAAAAGAGATTCTGATGTGATTTCTATGGAACAAGTGCGAGAGGTACTTTGTACGATAGAGGCTTTGAGAGTGTCGCTAAAGACAGGAGAAGTGGTAAGAGTTGATTACAGAAGCCCTGGCGAACGGTCGGAAAGGGGGAAGGGGTAATGAAAACAGGATTCAGTATGTTCTCTTTTTCTGAGGATGCCAGGCTAGAGGAAATATTTCCAGTAATTAAGGCGGCTGGATATGACGGGGTGGAGCCGGTCTTAAGTGACGGAGGTTATTTAAGACATGACAGTACAGATCAGGAGATTATGAACATTCGCCATCTGGCACAAGAGCTGGGACTGGAGATTCCGAGTGTAGGGGTTTGGTCATTATGGGAGAATAATTTGGTATCAGAAGACAGCACAGTCTGCAGAAAAGGTATGGATATCGTGAAAAAGCAGATTCATTGTGCATCGCTGATGGGAGCGGATACGATTCTGGTGGTTCCTGGCTATGTGGGGTGTGATTTTGCCGTCCGGCAGGAGAGAGTGCGATATGATAAGGCGTACGAGCGGTGCGTGAAGGTTTTTCGGGAGCTGGCAACATTTGCAGAACAGGCGAAGGTGCATATTGGGATTGAGAATGTATGGAACCGGTTTTTGTTGTCGCCGCTGGAGATGAGACGGTTGTTGGATGAGGTAGGATCGGAGTATGTGAATGCTTATTTTGACGTAGGCAATATCATGTATGTAGGATATCCGGAAGATTGGATTGCCATATTGGCAGAGCGGATCAAAAAAATTCATCTCTGTGATTTCCGCAGGCAGCAGGCCGGGATGGGAGCTTTTGTGGATTTGTTTGCTGGAGATGTGGATTTTGTGAAGGTGACAGAAGCGCTCCGAGAGATTGGGTATGATGATTATCTGATTCTGGAGATGTTGCCTAATTATAAGCAATTTCCAGAGATGGCAATCTGGTCGAATAAACCGGCGCTGGATCGAATTTGTAGAATGGTATCAGTGTCATTTAGATAAGGAAACGAGAAAATCAGCCAAGGAAGAGGGGCGAGAAGCCATCGAAAATGGTCTGTGAATTTTGACTTTGTAGAGATTTAGAAGTCCTTAAATCCCTGAATTGAGCGTTGAAACGAAAATATACACTGTCTGAGCGGAGCGAGTTCGTATATTTTCGTTTCGTTTTTAGCAAAAGTCAGGGGTTTTAGGAATTCTTAATCTCGAAACCGAAAAAAGGAACAGACCATTTTCGATGGCTTCTCGCCCC
>JAAWNY010000071.1 GCA_022799175.1 Lachnospiraceae bacterium
TCAGCGTTTAATTTTAATTTTGCCGTTTCACGCACCGCATGCGGATAGCTTCACCAGCTGCATGACCCCCGTCGAAACCAGTACAACCCCTTACTGGATTACCACGACTCAATGGTAATCCTTATTCTATCACCCAGACAAACGATTGTCAACGGAATTTTTTCCCTTACATAATCTTACGAATCCAGCCCTCTGGTGCCTCCACGGTACCCATCTGAATCCCGGTCAATGTATCATACAGCTTTTTCGTGATCTCACCCATCTCGCTCATACCACTAGCAAAGCAGATCTCTCTTCCGTGATCGACAATTTTGCCTACCGGAGAGATCACCGCTGCTGTGCCACACAGACCACACTCAGCAAAATCTGCCAGCTCTGCCAGCTTCACCGGGCGCTGTGTCACCTTCAGCCCCAGATAATGCTCTGCCACATATACCAGAGAACGGCGGGTAATGGATGGCAAAATAGACTGGGACTGCGGAGTCACTACCTCTTGATCCTTAGTGACAAACAAAAAGTTCGCGCCACCGGTCTCTTCCACATAAGTACGCGTTGCGGAATCCGGGAACAGATTCTCATCATACCCGGCTTCATGAGCCAGCATAGAAGCATGAAGACTCATCGCATAATTCAATCCTGCCTTAATATGGCCCGTACCATGAGGCGCTGCCCGATCAAAATCACTGACGCAGAGAGTCAGGGGTTTGGCTCCTCCTTTAAAATATGGACCAACTGGAGTGCCAAACAGGCGAAACTGATATTCTTCTGATGGTTTTACTCCAATCACTGGTCCAGATGCAAACATATACGGACGCAGATACAACGTTGCCCCGCTGCCATAAGGCGGCACCCATGCAAAATTGGCACGAACCACCTGATCCACGGCTTCCAGAAATCTCTCTTTGGGAAATGGCGGCATCTCCAACCAGGCCGCCGAATCCATCATCCGCTCCGCATTCAAATCTGGGCGAAAAGTGACCACACTGCCATCTGCCGTCGTATATGCCTTCAAACCCTCAAAGCACTCCTGGCAATACTGCAAGATGCCTGCACATTCATTCAATACTATGTTGGAATCGGAAGTCAGCTCCCCTTCACTCCATTTTCCATCCTTATAGTTTGCCACATAGCGCTTGTCAGTAACCATATAGCGAAAACCAATATTGCTCCAATCCAGATTCTTCTTTTCCATAAATTTGCCTCCATTCTGGTCAGTCCTCAATTCTTTGAAACCCATTATAGTCTTATTGTTCGACAAAATCAAGAACCGCCTGCAAATTTTTCATATCCGTCCGGAATAGCAGCTATAACTTGCACATACTGGCTTGGGACAATGTTTTTTACTCTCTCAGCTTTGCCATCGGATCCTTTCCCAAAATCCCCGGCTCTGTCATTGTATAAGGATCGAGAATCGTGTTCAGTTGTTCTTCATCCATCAGTCCTCTCTCCAGGATCAAATCCCGCACCGAACGTCCGGTCCGCAGAGCCTCCTTCGCAATATTCGAAGCCGGCTCATACCCCACATAAGGGCAGATTGCTGTGATAATCCCAATGCTTTCTTCCACCATCCGTCGGCAATGCTCCTCATTCGCCGTAATTCCCACGATACAATTATCAATCAAGGTCTTTACTGCAAAGGTCAGCGTCTCGATCGACTGGAACAGATTGTAGAAGATGATCGGCTCAAAAGCATTCAGCTCCAACTGTCCTGCCTCTGCTGCCATCGTGATCGTCATATCATTGCCAATGATATTAAAAGCCACTTGATTGACTACCTCCGGAATTACCGGATTGATCTTACCTGGCATAATAGAAGAACCATTCTGCCTGGCCGGAAGGTTAATCTCTCCGAAACCGGTGCGCGGACCAGAGGACATCAGGCGCAGATCGTTGGACATCTTGGACAGATTGATGGCACAGCTCTTTACAATACCGGAAACACTGGCATAGCTGTCAAGATTCTGTGTAGCGTCGATCATATCATACGATTGTACCAGATCCTGTCCGGTCAGCGTAGACATGTTTTTAACCACTCGCTTAAAATACTGTACATCGGCATTCAAACCGGTCCCGATCGCAGTGCCCCCTAAGTTTAAACTCTTTATTTCATCTTTGGCATTGTCAAAACGTCGAATATCCCTGCGGATCGCCGAGGCATAAGCATGAAATTCCTGTCCCAAACGAATCGGCACGGCATCCTGCAGCTGAGTCCTTCCCATTTTGATAACGGAGTCAAATTCTTTGGATTTCTCCATCAATGCCGCTTCTAGACGATGCAGCTGTTCCTGGGCTTTATCTATCAATTTGAGAACAGCCATTTTCCCACAAGATGGAAATACATCATTCGTAGATTGTCCGAAATTCACATGATCATTCGGATTCACTAGGTTGTAATCCCCCTTCTGGCCACCCAAAATTTCAATCGCCCGATTGGCTATCACCTCGTTGGCATTCATGTTCAATGAGGTTCCCGCACCACCCTGAATCGGATCTACGATAAACTGATCATGCCATTTTCCAGAAATAATCTCGTCACATGCCTGGACAATCGCATTCACAATTCGCTTATCTAGCTCTCCCACCTCAAAGTTCGTAATTGCCGCCGCCTTTTTTATCTGAGCCACACTGTTAATCATCTCTGGGTGCATCTTCAACCCCGTAATATAAAAATTCTCATAGGCGCGAAGCGTCTGTATCCCATAATAGACTTCTGCCGGTACTTCCTTCTCGCCGATCGCATCATGCTCTAAGCGATATTTTCTCTCTTCCATCCTGCTTTCTCCCCTCTCATGCTCTTGACTTGAGTATAATTCTCCTTTAAAATATTTTCAAATACTTATCAATCCATACTTATTATAGATATTTATCTATAGGAGGTTTGTCATGTTTCAGGGAATGCATTATGTCTATGAAGTCTATAAAGAAATGAGTTTTTCCAAAGCTGCCAAAAATCTTTATATCAGTCAGCCTTCTTTAAGTGCCGCCATCAAAAAAGTGGAACAACGCATCGGCTTCCCTATCTTCGACCGCAGCTCCACACCGGTTCAACTGACGAATCTCGGAAAAGAATATATCCGTTCTATCGAAATCATCATGGATGTGGAAGGAAGCTTCCAGAATTATGTACAAGACATGCAAAATATGCAGGTTGGTTCTCTTGCCATTGGCGGAACCAATTTGTTTGCCTCCTATGTTCTGCCGCCGCTTTTATCCCGCTTCAGTGAACAATATCCCCATATCCGCGTCAATCTGGTAGAAGCTAATACCACAGAATTGACCGAGAAGCTTTTCTCCGGTACCTTGGATCTGCTGATTGACAATCAGACCATGGATCCTGCCATCTATGAAAAGCGTTTTTTTTGTGAAGAGCATTTGTTGTTGGCTGTCCCGTCCCATTTTATTTCCAATCAACCTGTTCGCAATTATGCTTTGTCGGCTGCTGATATTCGTAAAGGGCGGCACCTCAACTCCCAAATCCCGCCGATTCCGCTGGATTTTTTTCAAAATGAACCGTTTTTACTCCTGAAATCTGGCAATAATACCCGAACGCGGGCTGATAAAATCTGCCATAATGCTCATTTCAGTCCTTGCGTTAAACTGGAGCTGGAGCAGCAGATCACCGCCTATAACCTCTCCCGCTATGGTATGGGTATCTCCTTTTGCGGAGATACCCTGATTTGCCATGTTCCGGAAGAGCAAAATCTGCTCTACTATAAATTGGATAACCAGGATGCAATCCGGGAAGTGAATTTTTATTTTAAAAGAAATCGGTATATGACAAAAATCATCACAGAATTTCTAAACCTGATTTAAGGGAGGACAAAAAACAGACAAAGTGCCTTATCTCAGCTTCTCTTTATAATCGCGCTCTACTTCCCGCCGCTGATCTTTCTTTGCAATATCCGCTCGCTTATCATAGAGCTTCTTACCTCGTGCCAGGCCAATCTCCACTTTCACCAGGCTCCCCTTAAAATATACCTGCAACGGCACCAACGTCAGCCCTTTCTCCCGAATCTTTCCTTCCAGCCGGTTGATCTCCTGACGATGCATCAAAAGTTTCTTAGCCCTCAGCGGGTCCTTGTTGAAAATATTGCCTTTTTCATAGGGATTGACATGCATGCCAAATACATACACCTCCCCTTTCTCAATCCGTACAAAAGCCTCTTTGATGCTGCATTTGCCAGAACGAATCGACTTCACCTCCGTCCCAAACAACTCAATCCCGCACTCAAATTTCTCATCAATAAAATAATCATGATATGCCTTTTTATTGTTGGCAATCAACTTAATGCTATCCTTCAATGGTCCTCTTCCCTCCCTGCTTTCCCCAATCGCTTTTTTCATAAATACAAAGACTTGCCATCTGCCATGACCTTACTTGTCCGCCACCACAAAGTCAATCGTCCGATTCATCCGATCCGTTCCTGATACCGACACATGCAACTTCTGTCCCAGGCGATAGCTCTTACCGCTAGACTCGCCTCGCAGCTCCATCTGCTCTTCCTCAAACACATAGAAATCATCTTTCAAATCATTGACTGAGACCATACCTTCCACCGTATTGGGCAGTTCCACATAAAAGCCCCGGTTGGTAATGCCGGAAATCACGCCCTCAAACACCTGACCGATTCGCTCTTCCATGTATTCACATTTTTTCAGCTTTACGGTTTCACGCTCTGCTTCCTCCGCCCGTCGTTCCATAGCTGAGCACTGTACGGCAACTCCCATCATAATCTTATGATAATGGGCCAGACGCTCCTCTGTCAAGCCACCGTGAAGATTTTCTTTTATGATCCGGTGAATCTGTAGATCGGGATAGCGCCGGATCGGAGAAGTAAAATGGGTATAATATCGGGCAGCCAACCCGAAATGCCCCGTACACATGGGACTGTATTTTGCCTGTTTCATCGATCGCAGCGTTAGTCGGCTGATCAGAGCTTCTTCCTCACTGCCCTCAATCTTGACAAGCAGCTTCTGTAGCTCTCCCGGATGGATCTCGCCATTCTGAAAATGAATCGCATAGCCAAAATTGTGAATGAACATACCTAAGCGATTCATCTTCTCCGGATCGGGATTGTCATGGGTACGATACAAAAACGGCAGATCTTGCCAGAAATAGTCCTCCGCAATCGTTTCATTAGCTATCAGCATAAAATCTTCAATAATCTTGGTGGCAGCATTGCGCTCATAAGGCTTAACTTCCAGAGGCACTCCTTTTTCATCCAACACGATCTTGGTCTCCGGAAAATCAAAGTCGATCGAACCTCGCGTCTTTCGCTTTTCCCGCAGAATGTCTGCCAGCTCTTTCATCCGGTCAAACATTTCCACATAATCCTTATATTCTTCCATCACAGCCGGTTCCTGGTCGGTGACGATGGCGTTAACCGCTGTGTAAGTCATCCGACGATCCACCCGAATCACAGTCTCTGCAATCTCATGTCCGATCACTTTTCCCTGAGAATCGATATCCATGATACAGCTCAAAGCCAGACGATCCGTTCCTGCGTTCAGGGAACAGATGCCATTGGACAGTCGATGGGGCAGCATAGGAATCACCCGATCCACCAGATACACACTAGTTCCCCGCTTCAGCGCCTCCTCATCCAAAGGGCTTTCCTCGGTCACATAATGGGTTACATCTGCGATATGAACTCCCAGCCGATAGCCAAATTTTTCCCGGCTGATCGTGATGGCATCATCCAGATCTTTGGCATCTTCCCCATCTATGGTCACAGTCTGCCAATCTCGCAGATCTTTGCGTCCCTCCCACTCGCTTTCTGCTACGGTTTCTTCTATCTGCGCCGCCTGTTCCATCGCCGAATCCGGAAATTCCTCCGGCAGATCATAGGCGCGCACCAGAGAAAGGATATCGATCCCCGGATCGTTTACATGGCCCAGAATCTCAAAGATCCTTCCCTCTGGACTCCTGCCGCCAATCCCGTCTGCCCCCTTAGGAGAACTGCCATAATCGGTGATTTCCACCACCACTTTATGCCCATTTACCGCACCAAAATCCTTTCCCTGCGGTATGAAGATATCTTGTCCCAGCTTCCGGTTATCCGGCACCACAAACCCATAGTTTTTGCTTTTCTGGTAGTAACCCACCACGGTTCGGTTGGTCCGTTCTAGTACCCGTATCACGGCTCCCTCCGCTCTGCGGTCTTGTCTTTGGGACTCCACACAGATCTGCACCCGATCTCCGTGCATGGCACTTCCGGTCTTGTCTGCTGGGATAAACACATCCTGCTGCCATCCATCAATTGACACAAAGCCAAATCCTCTGGCCGTTCCGGAGTATATTCCTGCCAACACAGAAGCTTCCGGAATCTTGTATTTTCCCCGCTTGGACAGCGACAATTTCCCTTCTGCAACCAGCACGTCCAATACCTCTGCCAACTCTTCCCGCCGTTCCTTTGGCACATCCAGCAGTATGGCCAGTTCTTTAAGTTTCATCGGCACATACGATGGGTCTTTCATCAAGGTTAATAGCTGTTCTTTTCTCTCTTTCATCAAATTCTCCACAAAATCACCTCTTTCCAAACAGAAAAAAGCACCCTTTCATCAAGAGTGCCTTATCTACCGTAACAGGAGTATCCGGCTGCTTGTCCCTGCAGCCTCGTACAGACATTGCCTAACCCGCTTTACAGGATATTCAAAACCAATGCCAATACCATAAATAAAACCGCAGCCGCTTTCGTGAACTTTTCCAGGGTTCCTTCCATGGAACGTCCTTTATTCTTGCCCCAGTAACTGTCAGCCATACCACTGATAGAACCAAGACCTGCGGATTTCCCTTCCTGAAGTAAGATAATCACAATCAATGCCAGGCAAATAAGCACGAAAATCACCGATAAAATTATTTTCAGCATATTCATACACCTCCTAATAGTCAAACACTATTAGTCTAGCATAGATTGGAGGAAATGACAAGTTTTTTCCTCAATTTTTCTGTAGCTGCTCCTCAATCCGCAGAAGTTGATTATATTTTGCCACTCTCTCGGAGCGACAAGGCGCACCCGTTTTAATCTGGCCGCTGTTGACCGCTACTGCCAAATCTGCAATAAAGGTGTCCTCGGTTTCTCCGGAACGATGAGAGATGACTGCCGTATAGCCAGCGCTTTTCGCCATTTCAATGGCTTCTAAGCTCTCAGTCAGCGTGCCAATCTGATTCACCTTGATAAGAATCGAATTTCCCGCTCCTTCCTCAATCCCCCGTTTCAGTCGCTTAGTATTGGTGACAAACAAATCATCCCCCACCAATTGTACCCGGCTGCCCAATGTCTTTGTCAGCAGCTTCCATCCCTCCCAATCCTCTTCTTGCAGTCCGTCTTCAATCGAACAGATCGGATATTGATCCACCAAATGACGGAAATATTCCACCATCTCTTCTGCCGTCCGTCTGACTTCCTGACCGCTCTTTTTGCTCTCGCCAGGAAAGACATAGGTTCCGCTTTCCTCCTCATACAGCTCGCTGGCAGCTGCATCAATGGCAATCATAAAATCAGCTCCTGCTTCATATCCACTCTTTTTCACGGCATCCACCAGATAAGAAAGTACTTCCTCTGAATTTTTCAGATCAGGAGCAAATCCGCCCTCATCTCCCACTGCTGTGCTGTATCCATCTGCTTTTAGCAGATTTTTCAACGTTTGATATACCTCTGCACACATCAAAAGTCCTTCTGAAAAGGACTTTGCCCCCACTGGCATGATCATAAACTCCTGCAAATCCACCGTGTTATCTGCATGAACTCCGCCATTTAAGACATTCATCATCGGCAGAGGAATCGTCCTGGCATTGACTCCTCCCAGATACCTATAAAGCGGGATTTTCTGCTGAGCAGCACATGCCCGCGCCACTGCCAGAGACGCTCCTAACACGGCATTGGCGCCCAGCCGGGATTTATTCTCAGTACCATCTGCCTCTCGCAGCAGTCGGTCTATCCTCGCCTGTTCAAACGCATCTTCAAACATCAACGTCTCTGCCAACACCGTATTGACTGCTTCCACGGCTTTTCTGACGCCCTTTCCGTGATAGCGGGTACCGCCATCCCGCAGTTCCACAGCTTCATGTTTACCGGTAGAAGCCCCGGACGGCACTGCTGCCCGTCCCACGGCACCGCCTTCCAGACGCACTTCTACTTCCAATGTGGGATTTCCCCGGGAATCCAGAATTTCTCTTGCATATATTGCTGTAATCTCAAATGATCCGTACATAAAAGCAGCCTCCTTACTTCCATTTCTTTGTAATGTAAGGATAGCCGCTTTTATGATTTCCTATACACGTCTTCTTTTAAGCCCGCAATTCAATTCCCATGCCCTGCAAACCATTGAGAATCTTTTTCATAACGGCATTCACTTCCTCATCCGTCAACGTGTGATCTTTTGCGCGGAAAGTAATGGAATATGCCACGGATTTGTATCCTGCCAGAATCTGAGAACCCTCATAGATATCAAACAACTGGTAGCTCTCCAGCATTTTACCGCCGCGCTGAGCCAAAATATCCTCGATCTGACCCACCAAGATCTCTTTGGGTACCACCATACTGATGTCGCGGGTGACTGCCGGATATTTGGCAATTCCGGTATATTTCCGATCGAAATCGGCAAATGGAATCACCGATGGCATATCCAACACAGCCACATACGTGCGCTCCCCAAGTTTATAGTTGTCTGCCACCTCCGGATGCAGTTCTCCCAGATATCCCACCACCTGTTTCTCATACACAATATCTGCCTTTCTGCCTGGATGCAGATAAGGATGTTGGCAAGCAGGATCATAATGAACTTTTTTCACCATCCCCAGCTTATCAAACAACTCCTCTACCACACCTTTCATCGTGTAGAAATCTCCCTCACCATACATTCCCAGGGTAAATTGCATCCGCTCGTCAGGAAGTTCTGTCAAGGGCAACGCTTTTGGCAGGTAAATATTCGCCAGCTCATAAAGTTTCACATCTTTATTTCTTCTATTATAATTGGTAGACAGAGATGTCAAAAGTCCGTTCAGTGGAGAAGTACGCATAATGCTGAAATCTTCCCCGAGAGGATTTAAGATCGTCACCACCTCACGAAGCTTGTCATCCTGTGGCAACAGCAAACGATCAAATACCTTGGGACTCTCAAACGAATAAGTCATGCTCTGGCTGAACCCGGAAAATTCCGCCACCTCCCGGGCAATCTCCTCAATCCGCAACTTATATGATAATTTTCCGGTAGTAGCTTCCCCCGAAGGCAGTGTCGTGGGAATATTATCATAACCATAAAATCTCGCCACTTCCTCGGCAATATCTGCCAGACAATTCAGATCCTGCCGGAAAGTGGGTGCAATCACTTCTTGCGTCTCTTCGTCAAAATCCAGCTCCAGCATTCTAAAATACGTTTTCATATCTTCTGCATCAATCTTTGTTCCCAGCAGATTATTGATCTGATCTGCGTCAAACTTTATCCGCACCGGTTGCCGTTTCTTGGGATAAATGTCTAAAATGCCGCCTACCACTTCTCCGGCTCCTAACTCCTCCACCAGTTGACAGGCACGATGAATGGCCGCCTCTGCATTATTGGGATCCAGCCCCTTTTCAAATTTTCCGGAAGCATCCGTCCGCAGTCCTACCTTTTTCGAGGACAGGCGAATATTGGTTCCGTCAAAACAGGCCGCCTCCAATACCATTGTTTTCACATCATCCGTAATCTTGGAATTCTCACCGCCCATAATTCCGGCAATACCTACTTCTTTTTCCCCATCATGAATCATCAGTACCGTGTTGTCAAGTTTGCGGAGCTGACCGTCTAGTGTCTGAAATTCATCCCCATCTTTTGCACACTTTACCACAATTTTATGGCCGCCAATCTGATCGTAATCATAGGCATGCATGGGTTGCCCATATTCTTCCATCACATAGTTCGTAATATCTACCAGATTATTGATAGGACGGATGCCACTGGCCGCTAACCTGCGCTGCATCCATTCCGGGGAGGGAGCCAACTTAATGTTCTTGACCATCCGGGCACAATAACGGGGACAGAGCTCTGTATTTTCGACCTCCACCGTCAGATAGTCATGAATATCCTCTTGGTTGCCCGTTTCCTTCACCACAGGAGGATGAAACTTCTTGCGGAATGTGGCAGCGGCTTCTCTTGCTAAACCTACCACACTATAACAATCTACCCGATTGGAAGTGATTTCATATTCAAAAACCACATCATGCAAACCCAATACCTGAACAGCGTCCACACCTACCGGCGTGTCCTGCGGCAAAATATAGATCCCCAGTTCCGGAGCATCCGGATACATATCGCGAGATGAACCCAGCTCCTCGATCGAGCACATCATCCCTTTCGATTCGATTCCCCGCAGCTTGCCCGTTTGGATCCGAATTCCTTCTTCCGGCAACGGACCGCCATCATGGCCTCCCGCCACTTTGCCCCCGTCAAGCACCACCGGAACCTTATCTCCTTCTTTTACATTTGGTGCACCGGTAACAATCTGAATCGTTTCTGTGCCAATATCTACCTGGCAGATAATCAGCTTGTCTGCATCTGGATGGCGTTCAATCTTTGTAATCTGACCCACGATAATTTTTTCCAGATTTTTATCCAGACATTGATAACTTTCTACTTTACTTCCCGACAGAGTCATGGCATCGGTGTATTCCTGTGCGCTGACCTCCAGATCCGGAACATATGCTTTAATCCATGATAATGCAGTATTCATATAATGTTCTCCTCCTTACCCATCAAAACTGCTTTAGGAACCGGATATCATTCTCATAGAGCAGCCTCATATCATCAATCTCATATTTCAGCAGTGCAATTCTCTCCAAACCCACGCCAAACGCAAAACCGGTATATTCTTCCGGATCAATACCGCACATCTCCAGCACATGAGGATGAACCATACCACATCCTAAAATCTCAATCCAGCCGGAGCCTTTGCAAAAACGACACCCCTTGCCGCCACACTTAAAGCAGCTCACATCCACTTCCGCACTCGGTTCCGTGAAGGGGAAATGGTGTGGACGGAATTTTACCTTTGTCTCTTCTCCAAACATCTCTTTGGCAAACTCTGCCAATGTTCCTTTCAGATCGGCAAAAGTAATATGTTTATCAATCACCAGTCCCTCCACCTGATGAAAGGACGGGGAATGCGTAGCATCCACTTCATCCGAGCGAAATACACGGCCTGGTGCAATCATGCGGATCGGCAATTTCCCCTGTTCCATGGTCCGAGCCTGTACCGGGGAAGTCTGGGAGCGCAGGCAAATCTCCGGATCTATGAAGAACGTATCCTGTTCATCCCGTGCCGGATGATTCGGCGGAATATTCAGCTTCGTAAAATTATAATCCTGATATTCTACCTCAGGGCCTTCCACCACCTCATAGCCCATACCCACAAAGATTCTCTCTACTTCCTTGAGCGCCACCATATTCGGATGGCTGTGTCCCACATTCGCTTTTTTGGCCGGCAAGGTCACGTCAATGACTTCTCGTTTCAGTTGCTCCTCACGAACTTTTCTGGCCAAAGACGACTTCGTCTCCTCCAACTTAAGCTCAATCAGTGCCCTGACATCATTGACCATCTGTCCCACCTTAGGACGATCTTCCGGCGCCACATTCTTCATATTTTTCAAAACACTCGTCAACTGACCCTTTTTTCCCAGATAAGCCACTCGAATATCATTCAGCTTCTCCAGCGCATCCGACGCTTCGATCTGTTTTAGCGCTTCTGCTTTAATCTGCTCTAATTTCTCTTTCATATTTTCTCCTCTCTCTATGAAATAAACAAAAACGCCCCTCTGCCATCCTTATTGGATCGCAAAGGGACGATTCTTCACCGTGGTACCACCCTGGTTCCCACACGGACATTTTCCGCGTAGACACTTACTTCACGCTTAACGTGCGCACTCCGTCGCCGCCTACTCCCGTCCAACGCTCTTTCCCGCTCAGATTAGACGCTTTCCGCCGCGCAGCTCCCATGGGAATTTCGTAAGATTATCTGAACTGAAAAGGGCTTGCAGCCGGTGACCCTCTCTCTCTGACAGAAAATAATCCACTACTTAACATGATCTCCGCTTTTTTCATTTCCTGTAAAACCTATATTACATTCTAGCCACTTCCTGAAAAAATGTCAAGCACATTTTCCAATGCCATGATGCCGGGGTCAAAAGTCCATGTATCAGGAAATAAAGAAACGAGAAAATCAGCCAAGGAAGAGGGGCGAAACGCACTGGGCAATCGTCTGTGATATTTTGACTTTGCAGAGATTTAGAAGTCCTTAAATCCCTGAATTTGGCGTTGAAATAAAAATATACATTGTCTGAGCGGAGCGAGTTTGTATATTTTCGTTTCGTTTTTAGCAAAAGTCAGGGATTTTAGGAATTCTTAATCTCGAAACCGGAAA
>JAAWNY010000072.1 GCA_022799175.1 Lachnospiraceae bacterium
ATCATAGTTTCCTCCATGTATTATTTGATGTTTGTCTTACTCGTTTATTTGTTCTATATTGTTATAACATAAATGCTACAAATAATCAAGTATTTGTTTATTATTTTTTGTTTTTCTTGTTATGAATTTTTCACTTTTCTTTTTTATTGTTATTTTTACTAAATCAATGTTCTTTTTTTAACAATTTTTCATCTTCTCGAAAAAACGTTTCCTTTTGTAAAATTCTCTTTTCTGACAGAAAAACAAGCCCGCAGTCAGTCTCCCTGCGGGCTTGAATCAGGTATTCATAACCAAAAAAGTATAAACATTCTGATAACCGAAACCATTACCTTAAATCATTCGTGCAAAACGGAATACAATTGCCGGATACTTTGAGCCACTGACAAAGAAGGTTCCATAAAATATCTGCCATCCGTAATCTCCAAAGAGAGATATCCCTGGTACCCAAATGTAGCAAATTCTTCCAGATAACGCTTCATATTCAATACTCCGTCCCCCCAGGCTAGGTGTCCTCTAGGCGCGCCATCGATAAAATGCACATGCACTAGCTTCTCTCCCAGCTCTTGCAGATATTGCGACGGACTCTCCCCCGCCAGTGCCATCGGAATTGTATCAATCATTCCTCCAATGGAATTATGCGCCAGCTCCTTTAGCATCTTACAAAGAGTAGGCAGATCATATACCAGATTACTCTCATCTCTGCGCAGCACTTCCAAAGCTAATGTCACTCCATAATGAGCGGCCAATTCTCCCAAGCCATACAGATTCTCTGCCGCACGCTTCCAAGCATCCGAATAATCACTGTCATCAAAGTATCCCGTGCCTGTCGTCACCAATACCTTGTCACATCCCAATTCTCCTGCCACCCGTATACTGTCCTCAAAAAAACGTACACTCCGTCGGCGAGCCTCTCTCGACGGAGCCGATAGATTGATTGGGTACACGCACTGTTCCGGCGTAAAGCATATCAACTTCAGTCCCCGGCTTTCAATCTCATGCCGCACTCCGGCAATCTCCCGCCAGGTCATATCTTCCATATGAAAATGAGGTGCCGCTCCCCAAAGTTCAATATTCTTTACACCATTTTCCACCGCATCATCCAGAAACCGCGTCAGCGGAAAATATTTATACTGGATATTCATCACGGCAATTTGTTCCCGGCTGATTTGTCTCATTCTTCCCTCACCATACTGCTTGTCAATATTTTATATTCATAGCGGTCAGCATTGACGATCTCCTTGCCGCTGTAAATTGGTTCTCCTGTCGCATCATAAGCTACATCCTTCGACAAAATCAAAGCGTCATGCTCCTTAACTTCCAGGTGTTCTGCCTCTTCTCTTGTAGCATAGCAAATTCCGATTGTCTTGATTCCATTGCTGAGCAAAATTCCATGTTCTTCCAAAATCCCATGTAGAGAACGATTCAGATCCTCAGCCAGAAGATAGGCAAATTTTTTCGGATAATGATTCTCTTCCAGAATGACCGGTACATCATTGCAGTACCGGAGACGCCGGATTCGAATCACTTTGTCTTCTTCTTGCAGGCCCAGACTCTTAATATCAGATGGCATTGCCTTCACCAGATCTGCCGACAAAAACTTGGTTCCTGGCTTACTTCCCGCCAACTCACAGCTTTGCGAAAATCCCATAAAACTATTCAAACTCCTCGAAAGCTTTTTGTCGGATACAAATGTCCCGATTCTTTGTTTACGGACCAGAATTTCTTCATCCACCAGCAATTCTAACGCTTTGCGAATTGTAATACGGCTAACGCCATAATCATCACTCAATTCTAGTTCCGTAGGAATTCTGGAATTGGCCAGAATTTCCTTCCGTTCAATTTTAGATTTGATATCCTCAGCTATCTGAATATAAAGCGGCACCACGGTATCACGTACTATCTCTGACATACAAACCTTCCTTTCCAAAGCAAACCAGGCAACTAAATCATGTATTATCTGGGCATACCTTTTGCTTTAGATTGATATGGAATTATCATAACATAAGGAAAGCTTTTTCGCCATGGAAATCGTCAAATATTTTCATGTTACCATCGCCCATGTGGCAATTAGTAATCCAATCTCCGATAATATCTGCGAATTGCCAGTGGATGTCTGCGGCAGTGCTCCAGATGTACATTAATTCTTTGGAACGCGGAACGCATCACAATCGGCGAAAGCATGCCCCGGAATTCCTCACTGATGCCATTCAATTTAAACTTTTTCGTGTCAAACACACTCACCTTCGCGCTAATCGTATTGACAAACTTCTCTACCCGTTCCATCTGAGGACGAGCCATGTCTTCCCCCTTGATCAGGATAACCGGAATATCTCTCTCGATTACTTCCAACGTCCCATGGAAGAAGTTCGCCGCAGAGATGGGACGCGTCCGCATCCACTGCATCTCTTCCATAATACACATACCATAGCAAGTTGCCCAATCCTCCAGATTGCCGGCGCCTACCAAATAGGTAATCGGCTCATCGCAATATTTTTCTGCATAAGCCTGCGCATCAGCATCGGCATCCTTATAAATCTGTACTACATTGTCTGGCATATGTACAATTTCCTGGAAGAACTGATCATATTTTTCAAACTGGCCGGCATTCTTTAAAAACCGCAGAGTCACAGTATACCAGAAATAATATCCGCCGCCCACAGTAGTTACCAGATAATCACTCTTTTCATACAGAGGAGTTCCTTCTTTCTCTACATATCCAATAACCCGAGCTCCCATAGCATGAGCCTTATCTACCGCTTCCACCACTTCCTTGGTATCTCCGGAAATAGACTCGATTACTACCACCGATTTTTTATCGAAAAACGGATTTCCCACCAGATTAAAATCTGCTGCATTCTCAATGTAAAGCGGCAATTTAGAACCAAGCTGTTTGGCAATATGCATCATCTGATTTGCATACAGCACAGTCCCGCCGATTCCGATATAAAAAATGCTAGAGTAGCCTTCCTCACATACTTGATCCACGAATTTCTCTATCTGGGGAATAATATCCACACCATTCTGATGTTCTTGTCTTATTTTTGCCTCATCAAAATTAAACATATTTTGCCTCCTGCTTGTTCCTTTCTTTATTTAATGGTAATATTCCATTTTACACTCTGCTTATTGTACCTCCAGACGCTTCTCAAAATTACCAAGAATCATATCTGGGGACATAATTTGTACAAATGCCTGGGGATCTTCCTGACGAATCAACTTTTTCAGCATCTGTAGCTCATATTTATTGATCACAACCATATGAACCACTTCTTCCGAATGACTGTACTCTCCCCAGCCTTTCCAACTAGTAACTCCCCGGGATATGGTCCGATTGATCTTCTCCCCAAGAGTCTTATCTTTTGTTGCAATAAATGCCGATACCTTTATATTCTGATAATGAACCCGATCCACCATAATCCCTGATAAGATGGAAAAAACCATCGAATATGCTGCAACTTCCAGATCGTAGCGTATCGCCGCAATCAGGTATATACAGACATTGATTATCACGCTCAGCTTTCCTACCCCGAATTCCGGATAATGTTTTGCACAATACATGCCTACGATGTCTGTACCTCCGCCAGATCCTCCTGCGCGCAGGGTAATTCCCACCCCCAAACCAGAAAGAGCGCCGCCGATAATACAATTTAACAACAAATCTTCCAAAAGCGGCTCTTTCGGGGCCGGAATCATCGCCAAAAGCAAGGACTGGATACAGACTGCTATCACAGTCCGGTATAGAAACTTCCTCCCTATACTCTTATATCCCAGAAAAAACAGCGGCAGGTTGATGCACCAAAAGATAATCCCTGTGACATCCACGGTCTCTGGCATCGGAATCCGAAGTATCTCAGCCAGAAATAGCTTCACGAGCTGAGACACTCCTGTAAATCCACCACTGTAAAGACCAGCTGGGACTAGGAACCACCGATATGCTGCTGCAAAAAAGACCACGCCCAGGATCGCCCAGAACATATTGGAAGTCTCTCTTTGTATCCGACTTTTCATAAGATTAATATTCCAGCTTCCACATATATCTTCTCATTGTCAGAGGATGCTCTCGCTTAATAGCGATCTCTTCTCCTAAAAGTCTGGTTAAACCACCTAACAGTAATGGGTTAAAATACTCTACCACTGTGCTCTTAATATGAGAGCTGAGACCAAAATCTTTAGCATCCATCAATGTATATTTTGCTTTCATGCGCTGAATAAAGGTCAGTGCTCTGGCATCCAGCGGACGGGTTGGACCATCATTCATCATCAGAACATAATGTGCATTCTCATCTGCCAATTCAAACGGACCATGGAAGAATTCACCGGTATGGAAACTGCTGGACTCCAACCACTGCATCTCCATCATCAAAAACATAGAAAATCCGTATGCCGTATACTGAGTCGCGCCAGAACTCATTACATACAGAATCGGCGCATTATAATTCTCCTCCGCGAACGTTCTGGCGATCGGGCGGAACATCGGAACGGAGCTATTGATCAAATCAATGATCTTGTTCAGACCATCGTGCATATCATCATAATGCTCATATCCTTCATACTCATTCAAGATCTCACAAGCCAACTCCAGGGCTCTGGCAGGCTTTTCCATCTTCGCGCCATAGCTTTCATGAAAACCATGAATAATCTGATATTGAGAATTTTTCGCCAGTCCGGAATTCGGATCGATCGTGATGGAAATCACATGTGCGCCTTTCTCAACAGCCAACTTGGTGGCGGCTACGGTCTCCGGGGTATTCCCGCTCAAAGAGCAAGTGATCACGATGGAGGTATTATCCACGGCTGCAGGAGTGGAATAGTTGAAGTTATTTGCCGTGTAGAGGCTGGTACGCAGTTCCTTTGCATTTTTCTCTAGAAAATATTTTGCTGGGAACAAGTCGGACATGGAAGCGCCACAACCTACAAAATATACGGTCTTTATCGCTGGGGCTTCCTTCTTAATTGCTTCGATAATCTGTTTTGGTTCCATGGTTTTTTCCTCCTTTTTTATATAATACATTTATATAACAAAACATACATATTGTCAATACTATTTGTTTTTATTTTTACATTTTATTTTATAATATATATTACAATTCAAACAATATAGTGCGCTTTGGAAAACGGAAAGGAGACATCAACAATCCGATCCCATACGTTTGCTGTTTCAGAATCAAAAAATCCCAAAACTTCGGGACTTTACTAAAACAAAAAGGAAAATGCCCAATTCGCTTATGCTTAAGCTGTGTGCATTTTCCTTTCAACACAAAATCCGAAAATTTAAAAACTCCTAAACTCCCTACAAGAGCAAACCTTAATCTCAAAACCGGAAAAAGGAGCAGACGATTTTCCGTTGCTTCTCTCCCCTCTTCCTTAGCGTACCTTTTGCCACTACTTATCTAAACAACCCACCTTGGTCCCCGAATGCACCACCACCTGCCGAAACGGAATCACTATCCCTTCCTCGTCAAACCGTAATTTGATGGATTCGATAATATCCCACCGAGCCAGCCAGTATTCATCTCTCATAATCCATCCCCGCATACCTAAAACGACGGCGCTTTCTCCTAACTCTTTCACAAACACCCGAGTGCCATCTTCCCAGAGAACCTGCGGATGTTGCTTAAGAATTTCGCAAAGGATATCTTTGGCTTTTTTTAGGTCAGAAGTATAGTCAATCTGCACTTCCAAGTCCAATTGTCGTTTCTCCTGAGCGGTCACGTTGACTACCGTGGCATTGGCCACCGTACCATTAGGTATGATAACTTTGCGGTTATCCACTGTAGTCAGCACGGTATACACCAAACCGATATCCTGCACCGTTCCTTCCACATCTTTACAGACAATATAATCCTGTATCACAAATGGCCGCGTCAGCATAATCAAAATCCCACCTGCTACATTTGATAAGCTTTCCTTCAATGATAATCCGATGGCTACTCCTGCCGAGCCCAGTAAAGCCACAATAGATGCTGATGGTACTCCCAACTTTTCCGCCGCAATAAACACCACCAGTGCATACATGGCAGCATTCAGCACAGAAAGCAAAAACTTATTTACATTTTCCTCCAGATTCATCCGGGAAAATGTTTTTTTCAATATCCCATGAAGACCACGAGCTATTCGGAAACCTGCAAATAAAATTATCGCTGCTAACACCAGGCGCCAGAAAAATTCTTTCAGCTCCGGAGTCCATCCCTCTAGAGCATTCAATATCCAACTGGCTTCCACTTGAGGCGCCGCTGTCTGTGCACTCATCATCCATATTTTTATCGCCATTTCTTTCTCTCTCCTCCCTGTTGTTTTCCTATCCTTTCTTCTTTGTCCTTTCACAACTGCTTTCGTTTCGTCATTCAATACCGGGATACAAACAAGCAATTCTCTCTATCAATTTTCCGTTCCCAGCAGTTTTCCAATTTCTCGCTCTTCCTCAGAGAATAAAAGTTCTTTATTATACTGGTAATAACGCTCGCATTCATATTCCTGCAAAAACTTTACACTGTAAAAACCAGTATTCAATTCTGTCATAAACAACACCATCTCCTGACTTCCCGCAAAAACCGCCTCCATAAAATCAAAGGCATATTCTAGCTTCTGTCCTGCTTCGGCGGACAATTCTTCATATTGATCATTTTCTGTTGCAAACAATTTCTGAATTCGCTTCCACATATCCTTGGCGCACTTAAAATCTTCGGTTTTTAAAATCAGCAATTTTTTCTCTAACGCTTCACTCACCTCACGGCAAAGAAAGAGTTCCCTTCGCGAAAGCAGTCCGTTTTCCTGCCTCTGTTCCCAGTCTGTACGAAACTTATCCAGCATTTCTAAATATCCGTTTATTCCCCTGATAGTATTCTTGAAACATGTTGTCTGTCCCCCTGCCGGTTCGTCTTCAAAAGCTCCACTGTCTTGCAATTCGCGCAATTTTTTCATCTGCAACTCCAACTGTTCTTCCTTTTGACAAACCTTTCGGAACTGTTCATTCAACGCCGATATCAAAAGCCCCGTCACACTGATTCTCTCATCAAAGGCGGCTCGCTCTAATTTCTCATATACTCCTGCCGGCGTACGGCCGGCCAAAATATCCTCCACCTGGTAATCTTTTTGATACTTCCAATAAAGTTCCAAATAACTGGCAAAATCACGAGCAATTTTAGGAAACTGAATATATTCTGTAACAATCTCCCGATCTATTGTCATTCCCAAACAGCTATATACTTCCATCAACTGAGACAAATCCTCCCACCCGCGAGGAGTGGCAAACAACTTCCCATCCACCGTCGTTTCAATCCGGCAAAAATTCTGCTGCCGCACACTCAAATAAGAACAAATCGCCGGGTGCACTCCCGCCTGCAACGCGTATTCCTTCCAGACATCAAAGTCTGGTTCCACATCAATCCGGCGAATCCTGTCCAGCGTAACAATATCAAATTCCCGCACCGATTTGTTATATTCTGGAGGATTCCCTGCCGCCACGATGATCCAGCCCTCCGGAATCTGGTGATTTCCAAAGCTTTTCCCTTGTAAAAACTGCAGCATCGTCGGCGCCAATGTCTCCGACACACAATTAATCTCATCAATAAACAAAATGCCCTCTGCCAGACCAGTGCTGCGAATCTTTTCATAAACAGATGCCACAATCTCACTCATTGTATATTCTGTTGCACGGTATTCCTTCCCACCGAATTCCTTTTGTTCAATGAATGGCAACCCGATGGCGCTCTGACGAGTATGATGCGTGATCGTATAAGCTACCAGACCAATCTGACACTCCTGGGAAATCTGTTCCATGATTTGTGTCTTTCCTACTCCGGGCGGCCCGATCAACAGAATCGGCCTTTGCCGGATTCCCGGCATCACATAAGCCCCATAAGCATCTTTCATCAAATATGCTCGGATACTGTCCTTGATTTCCTGCTTTGCCCGCTTAATATTCATCGTTTTCCTTCCTCTCTGCTAACTGATCTGGTTCCAATATCAGTTTGATTGCCCACGGCGGCACGGAAATATCCGTATATTGATCTTTTACAAAGACAAATGCAGTATCATACACTGGCCTTTGCACTGGGTAAATTCCTTCACCGTCCGTAAAATACAGCAGTCCTCGCAACCGGCGAAACGCTCCCTGACGCAACAGAATATTCACATATTCAAATGCCGGTCGGAAATCCGTCCCACCCTGTCCGCTCACTGTAAAATCCGCCATATATGCCTCCATCTCCTCTCGGCTGGTAATTCGCCGATCCTGGCGTACCTGCTCGTCGCATTGGATGATATGGATATTGATCTTTCGAAAATAGCTGTCTGACTCACAAAGTATATCATAAGTCTCCTCCAAAAAACGCTGTATTAGCTCTCCCGAACAAGACATCGAGGTATCAATCACAATCACAAAGTCCTCAATCCGGCTAACCTCTTTTGACTCCAAAGGTTCTATCAGTGGCATATTTCCATACAATGACATTCCATAAGTATAGAATACATAGTCGAAGGAATCCGGATCCACTTGCATTTCTTCTCTCAATACCGCAAATTTTCTCAAAAATTGCCGATAATCGTAACGCTCCCGGTTTTCCACCTGCACATGTTCCAAAAGGCTACGAGTATCCTCATCTTGCTGATTTCCCATCGTCTCCATCTCTGTCTGCATCCGTTCTCGATTGCGGTTCCACTGATTCTGTCTTGTCACGGACAACTGGGGATCCTCTCCCGGAAGCTGCCAGTATTGATGGACATCTACATAGAATTCTGCTGCCAGACGTTCTCTTTGTTTTGGTGGCAACTGCATTTTTTGCAAAATATGATAGACGCCCTCGGCATTGAGCACTGGCAAATGCTTTTTCATCCTCCCATACCAATCCTGTCGATAAAGCGATGGCTGGCGATGTACGCAGCGCAGATACAAACCGTCGATCACGGACTCTGCCGCAATATCACACGCTAAATTCCAATCCGCTTCCTCCCGCACGCCCCGGGTATCCATATGACAAAATAGACCGTGTAAAACCATATGAAGATAACTGCGGTTTACCAATACTCGTCCCTGCCGATATAACCGGCCAAGATATTCTGGACGATAATAAATGACAAAACCATCCGTCCCCACTCCCGGACAATCCGGCGCCGCTTCATATCCCAGACTGCTCAACGCCACATCCAGACATCGCATATTCAAATACAGTTCATTCCTGGCATTGACAAGAATTCTGGTACATAATTCTACCATATTCAATTCTTCCAGTTGCCGGTGCCTCACCGGATCTATCATGTTTTTCCTCCTACAATTCAAAACGTCGTTTCTTTGGTGAATTTGGTGAAGCCTTCTGATGCTGAAAATCCATCAACCAGACCACCATCTCGGTATCTCCTGCCCGTTGCGCCATCTGGATAAGCTCTGGCAATTTTTCTGTCAGCGATACTTTTTCGCACGCGCTGTCTCTTTCCCCTGCATCTATATTGATATTCTTCCCATATTCCAGGATCTCTTTCACCAGCCAGGGGATTCCTCCCGGTTCCAAATTGCTGTCTGATTTCCCTCTATGGATATCTGCCTCGAACATTAGTCTGGCTGCCATCCTCCAATGCCCCGCCACATATTCCCGGTACATCCCTTCATTTTTCTTTGTCAGCCCATGTGGATATTGCAATCGCCCTAACGCCATCTCGACAACGAGCGCCTCCGGCTCCTGGACCTTCGCATGAGGAAACAGCTCATCATAACTTTGATACTGAAATTGTGTTCCGGAAAAACAATAACGATATCGATGCCCACAACCATGCGTTTCGATATACAAAATACGGGCTGGCGTATTTTCCACCGATTCTTCAAAATACTCCGGAAAAATCAACCGTATTTCCACCGTTTCTTTCTGTTTTGTAACAACATCGCTTCCCTCCATCCCACTCTCCGGCAGATGGATCCGTACCCGCAAGGTCTGTCGTAACTCTGACAACAGTTCCTTAAAGCAAGATTTCTCCCCCTCAAAAAGAGTAAAGTCTAAAAATTCCACGCTTCCAGCTCCAGCAAACAGACCTGCTCCCAAATCTACCATTCTGCTGCCACAAGAAATCCGCCGCAATTGCTCGCAATTATAAAACCCATAAGCACCAATTTTCCTCAGCTGCATGGGTAAATACAAATCCACAACCTTACTTCCGGCCAAAACATAAGCCCCTAGCTCTGTCACTGGGTATCCTTCGATCTTCTCCGGAATCACGACCACTGCCTCCGGCTCCCGAACTTTATCAATCCGTACCGTTTCTTTTTCTATTGTATATACAAACTCATCTATCATCGCATTCTCACCTCATCCTCTCTATTATATATCATTTTAAAATTTTATAAATCACATTTTATATTTCCCATATGTACCCTCTATCTCACATTGCTTCCGGATCTTCTATATCATCAATATATCGCTTTTCATACCGTAAAAAAACGGGAACGCTCTGGCGCTCCCGCATATACTACACTAAATCCCCTTATAAGGAAAGTAACGATTATGTCAAATCCACAACCAACTCCCAGACTCGCCTTTCTTCATATTCTAGAAGAAAACCGCCCGCAGGCTATCGCCTGGCTCCAGGGCGGTTCTGATTATCCACAAATCAGTGGCCTGGTCAAATTTTATGATACTCCTTACGGCGGAATTCTGATTGAGACTGAACTGTTTAATCTTCCTAACATTTCTATCCCTGGAAGTACCAGTTTCTATGCCCTTCACATTCACGAATACGGTGACTGCTCCCAAAATTTTTCCAAAACCGGTGAACACTACAATCCCGATGACCAACCTCATCCCTGGCATTCTGGAGATTTGCTTCCCCTTCTTGGCAATCAGGGCTACGCCTGGGATGCCTTTTATGATAAACGGTTTCAAATCAAAGATATCCTCAATCGCTCCGTCATCCTCCACAAAAATTCAGATGATTTCATCACCCAGCCATCCGGAAATTCCGGCCAGAAGATTGCCTGCGGCATCATCCGCAGTAATCGCTCCTGATCTCCTCTTTGTGTGAAAATGATGCTTTCGCCTTTCACCAAGAACTATCTTATCGCAAAAACAGTTGTACCCAATAGTCAACCCCTGCGCTGTTTTGATAATGTCCGACCGCTATGGAAGTAAAATTCGCATTCAGTATATTTGCCCGGTGGCCGGAACTATTCATCCAATCATTCATTACCGATACCGGGGTTTTCTGTCCATAGGCAATATTCTCTCCTGCCGACTGAAAGTTAATTCCCGCCAAAGTCAATACAGTAGAAAAATCACTGCCATCCGGTCTGGTATGAGAAAAGCTTTTCTCAATTTCTTTTGCCCTCAAAAGCGCTGCACTCTCTGCTTTGGTATGTATTTTTAAAGCAGGGAGTCCTGCTTTTTCCCGCTCTGCATTCACCAGGTTGACCACCTGTTTTGCATAAGCATTCTGGTTGTCATCTGGAACTTCCGGTTTATCGGGAACTTCTGGTTTATCCGGTATCTCTGGCTTATCGGGAATCTCTGGTTTATCCGGTATCTCTGGCTTGTCAGGAATCTCTGGTTTATCCGGTATCTCTGGCTTATCGGGAATCTCTGGTTTGTCCGGTCCACAGTTGGAATCCCCTCCTGGATTCCCTGTTCCTGGACAATTCTCATTTGTATTTCCACACGAAAAATCCCATGAGCAATCACCAGAATTCCCAGAAAACAAGTTGCCAAAACAATTGCCCCCCAAATTTCCCGTCCAACCTGTTGGCAACTGGTTTCCAGAACATGTACCACCGAAGTTTCCCTGCAACGGATTTCGGGAGTATGTACCACCGAAATTGCCTTGTAGCTGTCCCAGCACCTCTCTTAACTCATTCTGGTTACTCCCCCCAATCACGATTGCCTGTCCACCTGGAATATTGTAGGTACCAACGCTTGCTGCATATGCCGTATTGGTCATCGCCCCTGCTGCCAAAGCTGCTAACACACATCTGTACATTGCTGATTTTCTCATGTCATTGCCTCCTTTTCTGCCATACATTTTCCGTTTTTCCAACATATAGCCAGATGATTTCCTAATTGTTACATTTCTGTTACAAAATCATCATAACACATAATTCATGGTAAATAACTAGGAGAACCATGGCAAAATCAGCAGCCCTTTCCAAAAAATCCAAAAAAAGAAACCAATGTTATTTAGATAAGGAAACGAGAAACGTAGTCAAGGAAAAGAGGCGAGAACCATTGCCAAACCGTCTGTGGGATTTTGACTTTGCAGAGATTTAGAAGTCCTTAAATTCCTGAATTTGGCGTTGAAACGAAAATATACATTGTTTGAACGGAGTGAGTTTGTATATTT
>JAAWNY010000073.1 GCA_022799175.1 Lachnospiraceae bacterium
GACAGTTACCCACAAAGTCAAGCCGGGAGAGTCGCTTGCATCGATAGCAAAGACTTACAATGTGGCTCCCGAGCAGATCAAATCGTGGAACAGTCTGCGTATAATAGAACATTTGTTCGACAAAGTAAAATACATATAAGTTATAGCTACTTGATATTTTATAACCTTATTCACTAAAAGTATTCTCAGTGAACAAGAAAAATTTATTATTAATACAAATTTTTGCTTGTATAGAAGTTTTATGTAGAAATTTCGGTTTAAAAAATGGTTGACAATTTAACACTTTACCACTATAATACATACAAACAATTGTGGCAATTACAATTTATAGCTTGTAAGATGTAGCTGGGCAAGTAAACCACGATTGTTGGATAGAGGAAATCCCTTTTCGGGGATGTCTGGATATCCCAAAATGAGGAAAAGAGGGAAAAATCTATGAAAATGAGACGATGGATGGCACTGGCACTGGCAGGATGTGTTACAGCATCGGTAACAGCCTGTGGTGGTTCCGGAAATACAACGACTACGACAGCAGCTACCACTGCAACATCAGCAGAAGAGACAACGGTAGCGGCTACTACAGAGGGAGCAGATACTGGAAAAGCCGAGGATGCCTCCTCTAAGGGTCTGACTCCGGAAGAGAGAGCAAAAGAGTTTATTACTGTAGGCACCGGTCCGACATCCGGTATCTATTTCCCGATTGGCGGAGCTTTTGCCACTGCTCTTAGTGATTATGGTTATCAGACTTCCGCAGAGGCAACCAATGCTACGGGACAGAATATTCAAAATATTCTGAATGGAGACGCGGAGATTGCGATTGCCATGCAGGATGCGGTTATGCAGGCTTATACGGCTACGGGAGCTTATGAAGGGAAAGAACCCGCTTCTGGGTTGAAAGCATTGATGCGTTTGTGGCCAAATTATGTACAGCTAGTGACAACGGCAGATACTGGGATTACTTCTGTTGGGGATTTGAAGGGAAAGAGAGTTGGCGTGGGTGCGGCCAATTCCGGCGTGGAGATTAATGCCCGCATGATTCTGGATGCTTATGGCATTACTTATGATGACATTACTCCTGATTATCTGGCTTATGGCGAAGCGATTGATAATATGAAAAATGGGCAGTGCGATGCTGTGTTTGTGACCTCTGGCCTTCCCAATGCGACGGTCATGGATCTGGGTGTTTCCTATGATATGGTGGTGATTCCGATTGATGGCGAAGGTCGCGAGAAACTGGTAAATGACTATCCGTATTATGCAGAGTCCGTAATTCCTGCCAATACATATAACAATACCGAAGATGTGGAGGGTGTTTTCGTATATAATATCATGCTGGTTCGAGAAGATTTGAGTGATGATATGGTATATGATATTCTGAATGGTGTATTTGAAAATATCAATACCATCAAGGCTTCTCATAATGCGGCTGACAAGAATATCGATATTACTTTTGGTGTAGATGATATCCAACTGCCACTTCATCCTGGCGCAGAAGCTTTTTGGAAGGATAACGGATATATGAATTAACTGAGGTTTGATTTTAGCACAAAAAGGTGCGGCGCAAAAAGCAGAGTAAAACTGCCGCCGCACTCTTTTCTATTAATATAGAAAAAGGTTTCAATCATAGGTATAAAATGAGATAAACCGGAAAAGGGGTCTGTGATGAAGAAACTGCAAAAACATATATGGGCAGGTGTGTTTATTCTCACAGCAGTGGCGGGATTTCTCTGGTGGGCGTTTTTTATGCCGGCCGGGACAGATTTTCAGCTATACGATCGGGACCGGGATCAGATAGTACTTTCTGTTCCGATTCATGCAGGAGACCGGCTGAGCCTGGAAATTGAGCATTCTTTTGAGCACATTCCCTGGTATGAGTATTACACGGTGACGGAGGACTACCAGTTTAATCTGGACGCCATCGCTGTTGCTGGTTACGGTGCCGGAATTCCGGCAGAGATGGATGTACCGACGCGAATTGAGGATGGGTTGGTCTGGATGGAAGAGATTAACAGTGTTTTTCCCCGATTCAGCTGGATTACATCCGACAAGTATATGAAAACTTTTACATTAAATGAGCAAGAGATTTTTGATTTTCGTTCCCTGCCGGATGCAAGCCGGATCCGCGGAGAAATTGTAAAAAGAAGGGGGTATTTATCCGATGTCTGAATGGAATCAAGTCAATAGTGAAGAGATTATGGAGAAATATGAAAAAGAATCCCGGACGCGGAAATTCGGGAATTTGCATCTGAATCGGCTGATCTATGTGCTGTGTCTGGCATTTACGATCTATCATCTGGCTTATGCGTCAGGGATTCGTTTGCTTCAGATGGTGAATATCAAGCATCATGCGATTCATGTAGGTCTGGTGCTGGTATTAGGGTTTGCGCTATATCCGGCATTTCGCAAAAGCAGTCGCAAAAAAATCAGTTGGTATGACTGGATTTTTGTTATCCTGTGTGCAGGGATGCCGATCTATGTGTTCGTCCGTTATCCGGTCTTTATTTCAACCGGATTTTCTGGAGAGACTATCGATATCATTATGGGAACTTTACTGATACTGTTGGTGATGGAGTGTTCCCGCCGAATTTCCGGTCCGGCACTGACAATCCTTTCCGCGATTTTTTTGGTCTATGCCCTGTTGGGACGTTCTTTTCCAGGAATTTTTCGCCATCGCGGATATAATTGGCATCGGATAGTGACGTATTTGACCACGGATATTTATGGTATTTATGGTTCGTCGGTAAAAGTTTCGGCGACTTACATCGTACTGTTTATTATCTTTGGAGATGTAATGAACAAATGTGGTATGGGGCAGTTTTTCAACGATATTGCCAATGCATTGGCTGGTCATACGAAAGGAGGCCCGGCGAAGGTAGCCGTGTTGGCTTCCGGTTTTCTGGGATCTATCAATGGCTCAGCAGTTGCTAATGTGGTGACTACGGGTACATTTACGATTCCTTTGATGAAAAAAACAGGATATTCCAAGGAGTTTTCCGGCGCTGTAGAAGCGACGGCATCTGTGGGAGGTCAGCTTCTGCCTCCGATCATGGGGGCAGCGGCATTTGTGATGGCTGAGACGCTGGGGGTCAAATACGGTGCAATTATTCGTGCGGCTGTGCTGCCAGCACTGATTTATTATCTGGGGATTATTCTGCAGGTGCAGATGCGGGCCGAGAAGGATGGTCTCAGTGGCCTTCCTAAAGATCAGATGCCGAAGGTGATACATGTGATGAAGGAGCGGGGGCATTTGCTGATTCCGATTGTGTTCCTGCTTTATATGTTGATTTTCAGTGGCAAAACCGTTTTGTTTAGCGCTTTCTGGACCATTGTAGTTACGATTATTGTGGCAGAGTTGCGTCCGATCAGCCGGATGAGTTTGAAGGATATTGGAGATGCCTTTGTTTCAGGAGCAAAATCTACGGTATCCGTGGCGATCGCCTGTGCTTGTGTGGGTATTATTGTCGGCGTTTGTGGTCTGACCGGTTTTGCCTTGAATGTGGCGCATGCGATTATCAAGATTGGTCAGTATGCGGTTCCGGGAAGTGCGGCTGCTAGTCTGTTCTTGACATTGCTGTTTACCATGGTTACTTGTATGATACTTGGCATGGGTTTGCCGTCGATTCCGTCCTATCTGATTACGGCGACAATCGCGGCGCCAGCCCTGGTGGAACTGGGGCAGGCAGAGATCGCGGCACACATGTTCTGCTTCTATTTTGCTATGTTTGCTAATCTGACACCACCAGTGGCTTTGGCTGCGTTTGCGGCCGCCGGCCTTTCCGGAGGGAGTCCGATGAAGACTGGCTGGCAGTCAGTAAAGCTGGCGCTGGCAGGATTTATTGTACCGTTCATGTTTGTGTATAATCCACAGCTTTTGTTGGAAAATGTGACATTGGCCAGCGGATTCCAGGTAATTGTGACCTCTTGTGTCGGCGTGCTGTTGATTGCGGCGGCTGTGGAGGGCTATCTGAGAGGAAAGTTGAATATAATGTTGCGGATTGTGGCAGCTATCGGTGCACTGTTGCTGATTGATGGTGGTGGAAAAACCGATCTGCTGGGGTTATTCTGTCTGGTGATTGTGCTGGGAGTGCAGCTGATGAAGGTGCGGGCTGTTGCCGCAAAGGCGGACAGCGCGGCCGCCTGAAGGCAGATCCGCGCTTATCTAAATGACATTGTTACATGTTACGATCGTTTTTTCCAGATAAAAGCTTTAGAAACAAGCCAAAATAAAAGCGACATAGGCAGACAGACGGACAGTATAGTCAATGCATATTCCGTAAATGATTGGCGATTGTGTTGGTAGGCCCGGTTGAGAAGAGGAAGTCCCAGCACGACGGCAAAATACCAGAAGGCAGGCAGAAGCCAGCGCATATGGGTTGTCAAAAGAGGATTCTGCTTTAAAAGCAGATAGGAAAAACTGTGGTCGGTTCCTTGAAACATGGCTTCTATGACAAAGAAAAGCACCAGCAGGGAGCCGAAATAGACGGCAATGCCAATCATGGTGTGGAGACGTTCGGGGGTTATCCATCTGCTCAGGTGATGATATTTATGGATGTCTGACAGGTAGAGCGGCAGATAGAGAGAAAGCAATATCCGAAAGCCATTGACCAGAATGGTAAATATATAAGAAACAGTGAAACTAATCCCGAGCCATCCCAAACCTTCCTTTTGTCCCCGGATTCGAGGAAGGAAGGAGAAGAGAAGGAGAGCCGTAGAGACGATCCAAAACTGGATGCCAGAGCAGGAGGCAGCAATGACAAACCGGAAAGAGTGGTTGACATATCCTGCATGCGGCAGATATTCAAAGGAGATTCCGGATAATGTGTGTATCCACCAGGCTGTAGGAGCTAAGATCCACAACAGTCCGTCGCAGTCCGTCCGACTGTAATATAATTTAAGAGCAAACAGGAGGAGCAATCCAGTCAAACAGGTGAAGCCATGGGTTCTCCAAAAGTTTTTTCTATGTGTGTACATGGAAAGTTCCTCCTTGTTTTATCGTGCGTACTTTATGTGCGCACTTTTTAATAAAATGATTTTGTAATGTGTTTTTTTGAATTCCTGAAAAATAGGATAAAGGCTAGCAGTATGACTCCTAAAAGCAAAATCCAAGAGCCAGGTTCCGAGCCGGTGGTATAGCCGCCAACAGCCAGACTGGATACATGCAACGGCAATGCAGATGGCTGCGAAATATCGCTGCTTTCTCCTTCTGGATTGCGGATGGTTTCTGTCACAGCGACAAAGGAGGTATAGGGTGTCATCATACTGTATTTGAGTCCGATGGAAGTTACCATTTCTTTTGTGAGCTCGGAATCGGTTTTCTGGGCTCCATAATCTGTGAGACGCTCTACTTTTTTTCGGGCCCACAGATAACGAAGGGCATTACTGTTTTCGGATGTCTTGATGGAAGAGACATCAATTTCCTGGACGAAATCTTGAGCGTTTTTGGTATCAGTAGAAGGAACGTAGTCTTGGTTTCCTCTTCGCCCGGTGATGCGGATCGTTCCGGTTTGCTCCCCGCGCCATTTGCCAAATAATACGATGGGACGACGGGCAAAAAGAGTAGGGAGGATGGGAGGCTCTATCTCATAGGCATCAAAGCCTTCAAAATGCACTTGGATATCGGTCAGAAGAGGAGCCTGAATATAGGTGCGAAATCGTTCTGCTGTGTTAGCGGCATCCTTGGAGTCAGTCACAACAAAGGACTCTCCTTGTCCGGCTTTGGCAATTCCATCAACGAGATAGCGATTGACAGAATCTCCAATGCCAAAGGAAAAGAAATTCGTATGATTGAGATTCTTGTGAATGATTTCAAAAATTTCTTTTTCTTCCGAAATGTAGCCATCGGTAATTGTTATAATGCTGCGGGAAAAATTCTGATCTATGGGTATGGAGATAGCGTTTCGGAGTGCCGCTGCCAGTTCGGTGCCACCGCCGCCGCTTTCCTGGTCAATGAGATCGATAGCTTTTTGAACATTTTCCGGGGTAGCTGGCACGGATTCTTTTGCCATTCGCATGGAAGAGTTGGAAAACAACAGCAGGTTAAAGCGATCCGTCTCTTTCAGACCAGAGACCAGATCCCGAATGAGATCCTTGGCCGTATCTAACGGATAGCCATACATGGAACCGGAAACATCCAATACAAAGATATATTCCCGCGGCAGAAGCTGATCGGAGATATAACGCTCTGGCGGTTGTACCATCAGCATGAAATAATTTTCCTCTTCCTGCGAATCTAAGATCAATCCGCTGCTGATTTCTTCACCAGTTAGCTGATAGTCGAGGATGAAATCTCGGTTTCCGGCATAATTTTCCGGATGGGAAAGAGTAACGGTAGCGGTGCTGTCGCCGCTCTTTTCCACGTTGATTTCATGAGATTTACTGCTGAGGCTGGTGATGGGAACCCCGGTGGAGAGTTTGACGGTAATGTTGTATTTTCCAGGAGGAGTCTTACCTTCTTCCAGATAGGGGCTGGCGATCCAGGGATCCGAAGATTCTTTATGGACATCTGATTCCGCTAAAGGATTTTCTTCTTCGGAGGCAGAACTGGCGTAACGGGGGCCAACGACGGTCGGAAATACAAATTGATAGATTCCTTCGGTAGAAATTACCATTTCTGTGTAGTGAAGCTCAATACGCACAGTGTCGCCAGGCATAATGTTAGCGACATCCATAGAGAAGACATTGGGCCGCTGCTGTTCAAGCAAAGAGGCGCTTTTGCCTTCTTGTTTGGCAGTTTCGAAGGTTTCTCTGGCCTCTTCCCGCTTTTGAATTTGGGCTGTGATGATTTGATCTCCGATCTGCATTTTCATACCATGAATGGAGACATTATCCGAGGCTGGGAAAAGATAGCGGGCGTTGATGGGATTCGTCCCTTCGTTAGCGTAAGTTTGAGTGACATAAGTTTCGGCGATGATGCCATTGATGTTGGTGGAAACGTCGGTTTCTTTTAAAGGAAAGGAATCGGTTTTTGGATCGGCGTCTTCGATAACAAAATAAGGAGCCAAGGTTGCTTCATGGTCTTCTTTGTCATTTTCGTCGCCATAGGCAACGGCCGGAAAGACAAGAAGGATCAGCAAGGCGAAGAGGATAGAGAGCCAGTCCAAAGTCTTTGTTCTTTTCATGTGATATACCTCTTTTCTTAATGATACCATATTCTTATCCCTGGAGGGTAAGAGCTTCTTGAAGATAGAATACGACAGGATGGTATCAAAAAGGTTTCAAAGTTGTATCGGAATTGCATCATGAAAAAGATTTTTAGAATCTATGGTAAGAATATCGTAAAAAAGATGTTCTTTACGATTGGCAGAAAGTATGATATATTTAATATTGGAAGAAAATAGAAAATGATAAAGCGTTGCAAACGCAGAAAGGAGGATGGCTATGAAACGCAGGCAGGCATTATTTTTTGGACAATTCAATGTAAAAAGGAACCATGTTTCGGAGACAGAGAAGCAGTTTCTGGCAGGAATCTGTGGATGCGGGGAGCAGATGTCTGACAGATAGCGATTGAGATTTTCAGAAGCGCTATGTTTTGACAGGACGGACATGGGAGGATTGACATTCATGGACCGTCGGCGCGCAGAAGAGAGATGATAGACAGAGAGCCGATCGATTCTGGTGGGATACCGGAGTGGATGGGCTTTTTTTGCGTGATTTTTGAGGAGGAAGAAGATGGCACGAGATCGAGAAACCGTTTGTATGTATTATCTGGCAGCAGGGCAGTGTAAGAAGGGACGGGAAGCGTCGCATGAGCATTATTGTCAGAGGTGTGATAAATATGTTCCGCGGGCGCGGATTCGGCGTAAGAATAGAAAGAAGGAAAAGTTGAAAAAAATTCAGGAACAAGAATATTAAAATGGGCTGGCGGCAGAAATTTTTAATTGGGAAAGGAAAAAGAGGCAATGTTTCAGGAAGTGACAGGACTTTATAACCGGGCGAGAGTTTTTACGGATGTGATCGAGGAGAGCGCCCGGATGCAGATTCAGATGTTGTGTGATCAGGAATTTACCACAGGTTCCCGAATTCGCATCATGCCGGATGTTCATGCGGGCGCTGGTTGTACTATCGGCACGACAATGACTATTTGGGATGCAGTGGTACCGAATCTGGTGGGTGTGGATATCGGCTGTGGGATGGAGACGATTCGGATCAAGAATCGCCATATAGAACTAGAAAGGCTGGATAAATTGATTTATGAGAAAATTCCTTCCGGCTATGAGGTGCGGGATACGCCACATAGCCTAAACGAAGAGATTGATCTGGGAGAATTGCGCTGCTGCAAGGAGGCACGGCTGCATTTGGATCGGGCGGTACGATCTTTGGGAACACTTGGCGGCGGGAACCATTTTATTGAAGCAGATCAAGATGAGGAAGGAACTATTTATCTGGTGGTTCATTCTGGTTCACGTCATCTGGGAGTGGAAGTAGCGAGCTACTATCAGGAGCAGGCATGGAAGGAATTGAATGGGACTACGAGAAAAGATGAGCGGTCCTTGATTGCCGCTTATCGGGCAGAGGGGCGGGAAAAGGAGATTCAAAAGGCACTGAAAGAATTGAAAAAACAGGTACAGACAAAGATCCCTAAGCAACTGGCTTATTGCAGTGGTTCTCTCATGGAGGACTATATTCATGACATGAAGTTGGTACAGAGATTTGCAATGCTGAACCGGAAGGCGATGATGGATGTACTGGTGCGGGGGATGAAACTTAAAGTGGAAGAGGAATTTACTACGATCCACAATTATATCGATACGGAATCGATGATTTTGCGAAAAGGAGCTGTCTCGGCTCGCAAAGGGGAGAAGCTGCTGATTCCGATTAACATGCGAGATGGTTCTCTGATTTGTATAGGGAAGGGAAATGAGGAGTGGAACTGCTCCGCGCCTCATGGGGCCGGTCGGCTGATGTCGCGGTCACAGGCTAAAAAGAGATGGACGGTGTCAGAGTTCAAGAAGCAAATGAAAGGAATCTATACCACTTCGGTGAATGCTGGAACACTGGATGAATGTCCGATGGCATACAAAGGGATGGAAGATATTGTAAAAAATATCGGGGACACAGCAGAGATTGTGAAGATTATCCGTCCTATTTATAATTTTAAGGCGGGAGAGGAGTAAATACAGGAATGATAGCAAAAGAAGAACTGATACAATTATACCTGCGCGAGTATGAGCGTGCGGGAAAAATCCGGCGTCCTTCTTCCGCAAAAGTAAAAGGCGCAGCGGAAAAAGCAACCAGTCTGGCACGTACGTTGCGGCGTGTAAAAGACAGCCAGGTAACAAGAAATGCTTTGGAAAATTATCACCGGCAGACCAATAATCTCTATCGCTGTGCGGTCCGCAATCACCTTCAGCCAGTACTGGATCGTGTCAGAAGGGAAGTGTTGCCAGAGCTGGTGCGTCTGGATTTGGCATTGTTGTTGCCTGAGGATGAACGTCTGATCGGTCCGGCATTTTATGAATATCTGGAAAACGATGCGGCCGGTGAGATCTGCCGAGCGCCACTTTATGATTTATTTCGTACATTTCGAACCGAGGCATTAAAAAACAAAATTCTCCAATTGGTGCCTTCCCGGCCGGAGCTGGAGTTTCCGGAGGCTTTGGAGATGAAGCGGCATTTTATTCTGCATATTGGTCCGACGAACAGCGGCAAGACATTTCAGGCTCTGGAGCGTTTGAAGAATGCTAAAGCGGGAGTCTATCTGGGGCCGTTGCGATTGTTGGCGCTGGAAGTCTACGAGAAAATGAAGGAATACGGGATTGCTTGTACAATGCTGACCGGGCAGGAATGTATTGCAGAAGAGAACAGCCGGGTAACGGCTTCCACGGTGGAGATGGCGGATTTTTATAAAGTTTATGATATTGCAGTGATCGATGAGGCACAAATGACCGCGGACCCGGAACGGGGACACTGTTGGACGAAGGCGATTCTGGGGATTCAGGCTTTAGAGATACATGTCTGCATGAGTCCGGCAGCGGAACGGGTGGTTCAACATCTGATCGAAATTTGCGGAGATGACTGGGAGGTTCATCGCTATGAGCGGAAGAGCGCATTGGTTTGTGAAGATACTCCGTTCCGATTTCCGGAAGATGTGAGGGAAGGGGATGCGCTGGTGGTGTTTTCCAAGAAATCGGTGTTGGATGTGGCCGGTCGACTAGAGGAGAGAGGAATTGAGGCCAGTGTCATATATGGCAGTCTGCCGCCTGAGATTCGCCGCCGCCAGATGCATCTTTTTATCAGCGGACAGACGAAGGTGGTAGTAGCCACGGATGCCATCGGTATGGGGTTGAATTTACCGGTGCGCCGGATCGTATTTATTCAGATAGAGAAGTTTGACGGCATAGAGCGACGGGGATTGAAAATTCCGGAAATCCGGCAGATTGCCGGCCGGGCCGGGCGATATGGAATCTATGATACCGGATATGTGAATGCTATGGGAGCAACGGCATTGACCTATGTGCGCGAACGGTTTGAGGCAGAGGAAAAACTGGTGGAAACCGTCAGCCTGGGATTTCCACAGGTACTTTTGGAGCTGGATGAGCCGTTGGATGTTATTTTGCAAGTATGGCATTCGGAAAAGGCAGAAGCGCCGTTTGAGAAGGTCAGTATTGACGAGCTTTTGTGCCTGTATGGATATGCAAAACGTTTTGAGGAGCGAATTTTGGGATTTGAGGACAAGACGATTCTGTATCGGATGATCAGTTGTCCGATCGATGTCAAGGATCGCAAGGTAGTAAAGCAGTGGCTGGAATACTGTATGAATTATCCGGCAGATGCTTATCTGGATCATCCGGTGATGGACGGAGCGCGCAGAAGGATTGCCACGAAAGGTACCAGGCAGAAAAGCGGCGCAAAAGGAGACAGTACCGATTTTTTAGAAAGCCGGAGTGAGAAAAATTCTCTGCAGAATTATGAGACTTATTATAAGAAGCTGGATCTTTATTATCAGTTTTCTTACCGTTTCGACAAGGCGATGGATGAAGAATGGCTGGCAAGAGAACGAGAGCGGACGGAGGCGATCATTATGCGTTATCTTTCCAAAGGAAAAAGGGGTTATATTGCTCGTTGTCAGTATTGTGGGAGGTTGTTGCCGGTAGGATATATGGCAGGTAAATGCCGACGATGTTTTGAGAGGCGAGGATGAAAAGACCAGATTCAAAAGAGAATGTTGCAGGATAAACGAGTCGCCATTTCTCTACCTTGTGTTCGGATGGTTTTCAGATACACGGTCTGCTTTTTAACGGAAAAATCCGTCATTGTCAAACCGTGTGTTTGTGAACCGGTGGATACAGGATAGGGAAATGGCTGCTCGTTTATTTTACAATATCATTTTTTGACCTTTGATGCCGGTAATGTGTTTTAACCGTTAATCGGGATATATCTCGGAGCTTCTTCTACAGCTTTTGGCGCTTCCTTGGGGAACTGGAGCTTCAATACTCCATTTTCGAAGTTAGCCTGGATATCTTCTTGTTTTAATTGATCGCCCACATAAAAGCTTCTTCTACAGGAACCGCTGTAACGCTCTTGACGGAGAACCTTGCCATTGGGATCTTTTTCTTCCCTATTATCTTCGTGGGAGGCGGCGATGGTCAGATAGCCATTTTTGAGTTCGGCCTGGATATCTTCTTTTCTAAAGCCAGGAAGATCGATATCCAGCAGATAGTTGGCGCCGTCCTCCCGAACATCGGTCCGCATCAGGGAGTTTGTAGGTTGGCTGATGGAAGTGCTAAAAAATGGATCATTGAAAAAGTCATCGAATAAATCAAAACCAGAGTGTCTTCTTGCAGGGGTAAATAACATAATTGATTCCTCCTTTTTATTGTGGCAGATGCTGCGCTGTTTAATGGAGCATCTGTTTGAAATGTTTTATCTGTTATGGTTGTAATATAACACACATTGTTAGCACTGTCAATAGTTGAGTGCTAATTTGTTTGTGAAATAAGTGTGAACACGATTAAAATGCCCACTTTTCATGAGGAATACACCCAGGTTGGTAACATTTTATTCACGATATGAAAATAGAGTTTACAAATAGCAGTTGATATTCAGATTTATTATTCAGAGGAAAGTACGCACGCCATCCTACGAATCGGATGAGGATACGATCCCAGCATCATGTCATTTCGATAAGCAGTGGCAAAGGGTACGCCAAGGAAGAGGGGCGAGAAGCAACAAGAAATTATCTGCTTCTTTTTCCGGTTTCGAGATTAAGAATTCCTAAAACCCCTGACTTTTGCTAAAAACGAAACGAAAATATACAAACTCGCTTCGCTCAGACAGTGTATATT
>JAAWNY010000074.1 GCA_022799175.1 Lachnospiraceae bacterium
TCCCCACTGCTGCCTCCCGTAGGAGTTTGGGCCGTGTCTCAGTCCCAATGTGGCCGGTCACCCTCTCAGGTCGGCTACTGATCGTCGCCTTGGTGGGCCGTTACCCCTCCAACTAGCTAATCAGACGCGGGTCCATCTCATACCACCGGAGTTTTTCACACAAGAACATGCATCCTCGTGCGCTTATGCGGTATTAGCAGTCATTTCTAACTGTTATCCCCCTGTATGAGGCAGGTTACCCACGCGTTACTCACCCGTCCGCCACTCAGTCAATTTGGCTTCCATCCGAAAACTTCCGCTAAATCGCTTCGTTCGACTTGCATGTGTTAAGCACGCCGCCAGCGTTCATCCTGAGCCAGGATCAAACTCTCAAATTTAAGTTTGTTTCCCGGTCAATCTTAACTCTCTGGCTAATTTAACCGTTCTACTGTTGTTTGGTTCGTTTTTTGTTCTGAATTTTCTCATCCCTGGATGTCTTTTCTGACACCCATTCTTTTGAATTTTCAGGGTTTTAAACACTGTTCAATCTTTCATTTTCAAGGTTCATCTCGTTGTTGGCTTCCTCAGCAGCAACTCGTTTATCTTATCATATCTCGCGAAGTTTGTCAACAACTTTTTTCTTTTTTTGAACTTTTTTTATTTTGTAATGATTCGTAACGAATGAAAATCATCACTTCATTTTTAGCTCAAACCACCATTTCCGCGGTGGAGCTTTAATATACCATGATTACCCATCGTTTGTCAATAGATTTGTGTGATTTTTTTAAACAATTTTTTCAGTTTCTTTTTAACCACAAAATATGGCATCTTTTCTTATTTTTTTCTATATTTAGTGATCTTAAAAATCACTTTACTTCTATTCTCAAGTTGAAATTTATTGAGTTTAACAAACAATATGTGTAACTCCTGCAATTCTTTACCGAGTTCTTTTACACTCATGATCATATTTTAAAGAAAACTTCGAAGAATCTTTATAAAAATCCAGTTGACTAGATTATTTTCATAAAGAAAAGTCAGCCAAACACTTATATGAATCTGTTCCAATATCGCAGATGCCCACGCTGTTCGGGAAAAAATATCCACCAATACACAACCACTCCACAAACACAGTAGCCCTTGAATCCCTCCTAGCAACGCTCCCGCAATCTGATTCAACCCAGATAAAATGGGAAGTTTTGCGATTAGATCCAGCCATCGAATCAACAAGCGAATTGACAAATTTACAAAAATAAAAAGAACTATTGAGCCAATAAGGTTCAATATCATACTTGCTAAGTAAGAAACGATATATTCCAAAAATGTGTCGACTCCTAGCAAATGATACATTTCACTATTGTTATTCTCTAATAACGCTTCTTTCATCTGATGAGGCAATTCCAGCTCTTCAATTAACATCCTCTGTTGTGCTGGAAGCAAAGTGTCCATAGCCTCTTCTGATAAACCAACGGTTTCAAACAACATATCTTCCATCTTATTTTGAAGTCGATTATTCTCCTTAAGCCACGTTGTTACATAAGGAGTCGCTACACGTACAATCACTACACTTAATATGAATGCTAGTAATGTAACTGCTGCTCTTAAAAATCCTCGATAATGCCCATACAATATCATCGCCAGCAAAAACGCTCCTGCAACGATGGATAGCCAATGTCCTATAATAATTTCCATATTCTGCCCTTTAATATTGATATACTCCCGGAATCCTATAATGTCAAACATCAAGAGATTCCGAGAGTATTTTTTTAGTTACTTTCTGTCAATCCCAACAAATGTTCCAATGCCGCTGCCACCCCATCTTCATCATTCGTGGATGTTACATAATCCGCTTCTTCCTTCAAACTTTCAACGGCATTTCCCATGGCCACTCCAATTCCTGCCTTCTGAATTAAAGTAAGATCATTTTCCCCATCACCAAACCCCATTGTCTGTTGTGGTTCGATTCCTAATTTTTCTGCCAAGCGAAGTAATGCTTCTCCCTTTGCTGCTCCTGGCGCATTAATTTCTAAGTTGTTCGGAAATGAAGAACTAACCAACACATCGCCCCGCAGCAAAAGCGCTTCCCGTGCCCGCTGTCTCTCCTGCAAATCTCCAAAGAAATAATTGATTTTCTCTACGGAACAAGCCCGCATTTTTACCTCTTCTATCACATTCGGAACGATTCTGCGAGTCTCTTTTATCATTTTCTTAATCACAGGAGAAATACCATAATCTTCCATACGTTCCATAAACCGGGCTTCTCCCCACCCGCTGCCATCGATATAAACATCATACATAGTCTGAAAATGGCCAGCTAATTCAAGGATTTCCACGGTCTGCTGCCAGTTTAATTTTCGTTCATCTAATATCTTTTTCTCATAGATATCCTCTACTACAGCACCATTAACCGTGATTGCATAACGAATGCCCGGAAATTCCCGGATAAAGTCTGGGACACCCGACCATATTCTCCCCGTACATGGCACAACTTCAATCCCTTTCTGTATACATTTCAGCAATGCCCTCCGATTTCCTGGAGAAAGGTATTTCTGACTGTCAAGAAGGGTCCCGTCCAAATCCAACGCAATTAACCGAATCTTTTTCATTAGATAAAATGTTCTTCCTTTAGTATTAATAAACCATCTTTATTATATTTTGAGGAAAAAAAGCCTTTAATTGCTTTTCCTAACGATGGTTTTTCTGCCCTATCTGCTGCCTCTTCAATCAATGCTTCTGCATTGGCTTTCGTGAGACGAAGACCGTCCTCTTCCATTATCTCAATTCTCTCATAAAGGGCCAGCATACTTTTCCCTGTAATACTACAGTCAATATCAGTGGCGTATTGACAGGCATATTTAGCAAAATCATCAATATCCATCTCTTCATCAAAATCTTCAGGGTCATTTTCATCATACATATCTTGACCGTCTGGCGCTCGCATCGCCAGATCCCGCATTGGTATCACGCGACGAACCGGTCGATCATCTATCACATTTTCAGACTCTTCTGCCCCATACTCTTGTGAATGTATATTATCATCTTCCTCCGGCTCTGAAGGTTCCGCCATGAATTCGCTTTGTTCATATTGGGACGGATACATAGAGATAGTATTTTCTGGCATATCATATTCGGAATAATTTCCCCAATGATCTGGATTCTCCGTATTATATACAGGTACTTCTTCCTGAGGCATTTCTACTGGTATCTCCACCACATCCTCTTGACGAATGAAATCAAACCATTCTGCCAGTGAATGATGCTCTGCTTCCAGTATACTAATCTGTTGGGGATTATCAATCAAAATCACCCGCATTCCCGTGTGATCCCGACTGATCAAATGTTCCATTTCTCCAATCGTTTCTGATGTCATATCTCCGGCATCTTCAACGACTAAGTCTTTTCCTGCTAACTTTTCTGAACTTGCTAAAACTCCTCGTTTGTTTAACCCCGCACCACTAATTTTAGCTATCGGATTTTTAATTCCCGTAAATTCCCGAACTTGGCGCATGGCCTCCATTGCAATATCCAACCCCTGTTCAGGAGTTCTGGCTTCAATCATTAAATGTATCGCACGCCGACTCGCTCTAGAATTTGACTCTGATGAAACACTAGTATCTCCATACTGCTGTGCACTTGAACTTTCTTCTGGCATTGTGTTTTTTCTCATCGGTTGGTGTTCGATTCCAGAACGCCGGATATCTCCCAGTACCTGAGTTTTTCCCAGAGCATCATCTTCCGTATAAGTGTGTGGTTCCATCTGGGACATTTCTCTGGCAAGATAAGCTTCTGTCTCCGCTTGCTTCACTTCTGCAACAAGCACATCCTCCTCATAAGAAACTTGCAAAATATCCTTTTCTTCTGAGATCGGTTCGGATTTTTCGGGGGATTCTTTTTCTTCCGGCAAAGCTACCTTAATATTTTGTTTTATCAAAGACTCTTTGTGTTCTTGCTCTGATACGGGAATCGGGGAATACTCTTCTTCCCCTTCCTCTTCCTGGAAGGACTGCTCAACCATCCGCAACCGCTCTACATACTTCTCCCGATTATCTACCAAATCCATCTGATATTTGCTCAAAGGCGCATGTTTCAACTTTAAATCTATCGCTTTATCCACATATTTTCCCAAGCCAAACATCAAGGTAAGACGATCGCAAGTATTAACGCATCGAGCTGTATCGTTATTTTCATGATACAACAATGCCAATTCATATAACCATTTTTCATCTAATTCTTCTGCCGTATAGCTTTCCAACGAGTGAATCATCTGCTCTGCTGGTGCTCCTTTTTGCTTCAGAATCATATAACGCAACAAATGTTGGCGCGGATCATCTCCTGCCAAATCACAAAATTCTCTATAATAATCCTCTGCCTCTTCCGCACTTTCTTCTTTTAACGCCAACTCTGTCAGTTTATAAAGGAGACGTTTACCAATGGGAGCACGTTCGTATGCCAACAGCAAAATCTCTTTGGCAATTCCATACTCTTTATTTTTTTCATACACCTGTGAAATCATAGAAAGTAAATTCGCATTGGAAACCCGTTCCCATTCTATCGTATCCGCAATTTTTTTGGCAGTTCCATAATCACCTTTGTTGACCATTTTTCGAATCTGGTCAACTTTAAGATTGAACTCGTATTTATCCATTCTTTTGCACTCCTTCAGTCTTCCTCCCAATCGTCACCATTTACTGAACTCATAAAAGCCCGGCCGCCTTAAAGCTCCACACGTCCTTCCAAAGCTCGCAACAAAGTTACTTCATCTATATATTCCAGGTCTCCGCCTACTGGTACTCCACTGGCAATTCGGCTAACCCGAATTCCGGTGGGCTTCACTAGCTTGCTGATATACATGGCAGTCGTCTCTCCCTCCAAACTGGAATTGGTAGCGATAATCACCTCGTCTACCTCCCCTTGCAAACGCTGCATCAACTCTTTTAAGCGAATATCTCCAGGGCCAATTCCTAACATTGGAGAAATTGCCCCATGTAGCACATGATAAATCCCTTCATACTTTCCCGTCTTTTCATATGCTGCCAAATCCCTGGTATTTTCCACAACCATGATTATTTTATGATCTCGTTTATTACTACTACAGATCGGGCACACCTCCTGATCCGTCAAGGTAAAACACTCTTTGCAGTAGCGAATATTGGCCTTGGCACTAGTAATGGCATCTGCCAAATGGCTTACTTGCTCCTGCGGCATATTGATAATATGAAATGCCAGACGCTGCGCAGATTTGCTTCCCACGCCTGGCAACTTGGATAACTCTTCAATTAGTTTTGTAATCTGACTGCTATAGTAATCCATATCAGAAAGGAAATCCTCCGCCTATATTGCCAAGTCCGCCACTGAGCTTTGACATTGCTGCTACGGAATCCTCCTCTGCTGCCCGCAGCGCTTCATTGACAGCTGCCACTACTAAATCCTGCAACATTTCAATGTCCTCTGGATCTACAACCTCCTCCGCAAGCTTTACCGAAACCACCTCTTTTTTGCCAGAAACGGTCACAGACACTGCCCCACCACCTGCAGAAGCTGTATATTCTTTTTCTTCTAATTCCTGCTTTGCTTCCTCCATCTGTCTTTGCATTCTCTGTGCCTGTTTCATCAAGTTACTCATATTTCCTGGCATTCCTCCCGGAAATCCACCTCTCTTTGCCATAATGCATTCCTCCTTTCCCTTTCTTAAAAACTTCCATAAAAATCAGTCTTCAATCGTAATATCCATGTGGATAGCATTTTTCAATTCTTCATCGCTGACATATACTGTATTCATTGGCTCTTTGGCATCTCTTTTACGAACCTTAAAATATAAGTCTTTTCCGTAATGCTCTCTAATATAAGTTTCCAAAGTGCCTAAAACCGTAGCTCGACTTCCGATAGCATAGCTGTCCTCACTGCCAAACACAATGCACAAACAGTTATCTCCGCCAGGCTCAACTATGGTTTCCCGAAATGCCGGACGAATAGAGCCACCCAAATCTCTTACGATTTTCCCCCAATCCCGGCGAACTAAAGTCAAATCTTCTAGTTGTGCTTTCGGAATTGCCACTTCCCTTACCGATATTTCAGCCTCTGCTAGTCGCTGTTTGGATGTTTCATCTGCTGTACGATTCTCGACTACCCCGACACTTCCTGGCATTTCATGCCCGTCATGGTTTTTGATAGCTATCATACCTTCCGCCATGCGACTTTCTAATTCAGTAATTCTTTGTATGACAGAATCCAAACTGTACTCCATCTGTGGTCGAGTTAGTCGAATGAATGCCATTTCAATCAAAACTCGTTTCTGGCCTACATAACGCAGTTGATTAGAAAGCTCCGAAAATACTCGTATATAACGCATCAACGTTTCTTCATCAATCAGCTCTGCCTCTTCTTTTAACTGCCGTAAATTATCTTCTGACATATCCAGCATATTCTCTGCCTCCTCTGCTGTCTTTAGCAACAGCAAATTCCGCAAATACCAGATAAAGTCAATGACAAACTGTCCCAGTTCTCGCCCTTGGATTGTCAGCTCTTCTAATTTTTGAATGCATTCGGTGGTCTGTCTAGTAATAACTGCACGAAGCAGTTCACTAAACACAGACGAATCGACTGCCCCTAGCACCTCCAAGACATTATCATATGTCAGACGTGTTCCATAATGAAATGCTACACATTGATCCAAAAGACTCAAAGCATCCCGCATCGATCCATCTGCCATCTTTGCCAGATAAGTCAACGCCCGCTCTTCTACCGGTATCTGCTCCGCTTCCGTCAATTCTTTGAGACGAGCAGCGACAGTTTCAATCGATATTCTTTTAAAATCATATCTTTGGCACCGGGACAATACAGTAACCGGGATCTTATTGACTTCTGTGGTTGCCAAGATAAAAATCACATAAGAAGGCGGCTCTTCCAGTGTCTTTAACAAAGCATTAAACGCTCCTGTAGAGAGCATATGCACTTCATCAATAATATACACCCGATATTTTCCTTCTGTAGGAGGATATTGTACCTGTTCCCGGATCTCCCGTATATTTTCCACACCGTTGTTTGAAGCAGCATCAATTTCTACTACATTCATGGAACTTCCTGTGAGAATTCCTCTACAAATCTCACATTCATTACAGGGGCTGCCAGACACAGGATACTCGCAGTTCACTGCCCGGGCAAAAATTTTGGCAATACTGGTCTTACCCGTCCCCCTTGTTCCACAGAACAAATAGGCATGTCCGATACGTCTGGATTCTATTTGATTTTTTAAAGTCTGTACAATATGTTCCTGACCTTTAACATCTTGAAATGAGGCCGGACGCCATTTTCGATACAATGCAGTATAGGGCATGGAATTCCTGCCTCCTTATATTTCTTCATCATTCATCACCAAAACTAATACCGATCATCTTTGCTTCTTTGATAATCGAACTTTCCGGATCCACTGTTTTTAGTTTGCCTGCTACTTCCTGCAGTGGTACCGCTGTTATCTCATTCCCATCCACGGCTGCCATATAACCATATTTTTTTTCTCGAATCAAATTAGCTGCCTGAGCTCCCAGCCTGGTAGATAACACCCGATCGTAGGGACAAGGTTCACCACCACGTTGTGTATGTCCTGGCACAGTAACCCGAACTTCCTGTCCAGTACGTTCAGTAATCATCGCCCCAATCTCGTAAGCTACAGACGGATAAACCACCTGATTCTTTTTCTTTTCTTTTAATTCTTTTTTGCTCAATGCCGCATCTTCTTTAGAAATCGCACCTTCTGCTACTGCTAAGATAGAAAAACGCTTTCCTTGTCGGGTCCGTTCTTTAATCGCATTGACCACCACATCTACATCATAGGGAATTTCCGGAAGGAGGATGATATCTGCGCCACCGGCAAGCCCTGCATGAAGCGTCAGCCATCCCACTTTGTGTCCCATGACTTCTACAATAAATACTCTACCATGAGAAGCGGCTGTCGTATGAATACAATCAATCGCGTTTGTCGCAATATCCACGGCGCTCTGGAACCCAAATGTCATATCTGTTCCCCAAAGATCATTATCAATGGTCTTTGGTAATGATACAATATTTAAGCCTTCCTCCCGCAATAGATTCGCTGTCTTTTGACTGCCATTTCCGCCAAGAACAACCAGACATTCCAGACGCAGTTTTTTATAGGTATGCTTCATTGCCTCCACTTTATCTAGACCGAATTCATCTGGAACTCTCATCTGTTTAAATGGCTGACGGGACGTTCCTAATATTGTTCCACCTTTTGTCAGAATTCCAGAAAAGTCAGAGGATTTCAACATATGATAATCTGCATAAATAAGACCTTTATAACCATCTTCAAAACCAATGATCTCTACATCGTCAAACATTTTGTAAAGCGCTTTTGCTACACCGCGCATCGTCGCATTCAGCGCCTGGCAATCGCCACCGCTGGTTAGCATCCCTATTCTCATGGAAGACACTTCCTTTCTTTAAATATGAGGATTAACTTAGGAAGGCGAAGATTTGAATAGATCCCACCCATTTTGATATTATAATACAGGATGGAAATGGGGGCAAGGGAAAATTGAGGAGAACTGAAGCGAAAAACCAGAAAAAGACTTATGGCCAAGCAATGTTGCCCAGGCCATACGCCTTTTTCTTTATCTTTTTGTTCGAAATCAAACAATTAAAGATTTCATTATTTTATAAGAATTATAGAATATATAGCGGCATATTGGGTAATGTGAAAGAGTTATTTATCAACTATTATTTCTTCTTAAACAGAGTCATTCTCCAACGACCTTCTTGATTTAGTTTACCGTCTTTGACGGTGAGGTCACGGATTTTGACTCGTGTAAGCTTCCATCCAAATTATAGACAACATAGGCGGCAGAAAGACGATAACTTCCCGCTGGCAATAGTCCCAATTCATAAGATGCTATAGCCATCGATAAGTGATCATTGTCGTCGTTTGTCCACTCGAAGCTTTTAGTATTGTAGTTTTTCCACCTGCCATCGACCAGTCTTTGCAAATTAATTGACATTGTTATGCTCTTCATATCCTGATGACACAAGATTTCCGAATAAATCCCTAATGCCCGATATCCTTCATTTGATAATTGTAATGTTATTGTGGATATCAATTGTCCTCTCGGAGACGCTTCCACACCAACAGAATGTTCATCCTGATACTCTCGTACTCTCATCCCCGCTGCCCCGTTACCCGACTGTGCATAAGCTGTTATCACCGATGAAAGAGTCATTATCATCACTACACAGATTACTAAACATTTTTTGATCATTTTTTTCATTATTTACCTCCAATTCAACGAAACCCTCTTAATAGTACATCAGATTCTCTACAACTTTGACAAATTCCTCTCTTTCCATAATTCCGCAAAGATAATAATGTACATCCTCTCCTTTCAATGCCACACTATACTCTATAACACCATTTTCCAATTCATTTTCTTCTAACTGCAAATTTTTATCCAGCCATTTATTCCATATATCATGACAATCATTTCTATCTGAAATAATTAATCCCATTGTATTGCCTTCTAACAATTTCTCCTCTTTTAAATAAAGACAATTCCCTTTATAATCAAATTGAATAATCACACAATATTCCGTTTCCTTTGTTCCCTGAAATTCCAATCCCTCGGGTATATAATGCAACATTAACACTGGTATATCTAATCTTTGAGAGATTCCAGCATATGCCGCATCTAGCTCATCATAAATAAATTCTATATTCTCATTATATCGTAATCCCACATTCTCACTTCTCTGTTCTGGATATATCATATATTGATATCCATTTCTAGCTACCGAATTAATTCCCCCTCCAACAAGCAGTACGCCAAGAACCGCTGCTATCACTGCTGCTCTTTTGAACTTTTTATATTCTCTGATGACATCCTGATTTTCCCATTTTGTTCGATGATTATACTTCCGTTTACTAATATTCTTTTTGCCTTCAACATTTATGCGGTTCATCAGAAGTTCAAAATCAAATTCCGCTTCTTGTTCCAGCTTCGCCGCTTCTTCCGGATGCTTGCGTTTCTCTTCCTCCCATTGCCACTCGGCCTCCGCCATCTCCTTTAACAGGCTTGCATCGTCTGTACCGACAAGCTCCCGATACAGATTTTCTGTCTGGTCCACTTTATCATCTTGTACTCTTTTCACAACATATTCTCTTTTCTTTCGTAAACTCTTCCACCTAATTTAACGGATACCAAGCCATGAATAGCAATAACCTCCTCTTTTTCCCTGCAAATTCACACTTGACTTTTCTCCCAATCTGGTTACTATATAAAATAGATTCCAAATTCAACCCCTAAACGGAGGTCTTTATTTATGAAAAAGATCGTGTTGACCGGTGGCGGAACTGCCGGACATGTTACCCCCAATTTGGCCCTTCTTCCCTCATTAAAGGAACTTGACTACGAGATCCATTATATTGGTTCCTACAATGGCATTGAACGCAAGTTGATTGAAGGCGCTGGCATTCCCTATGATGGCATCTCTTCTGGTAAACTTCGCCGATATTTTGATCGAAAAAATTTCTCCGATCCCTTTCGTGTTCTGAAAGGATGTGTCGAAGCCATGAAATTAATGAAAAAATATCATCCAGATGTCGTCTTTTCCAAAGGCGGTTTTGTTGCTGTTCCAGTTGTACTGGCTGCCAGACATTACAAAATTCCAACTATCATCCATGAATCAGATATGACTCCAGGTCTTGCCAACAAGCTCTGCATCCCCTCTGCTGCCAAGGTCTGCTGCAATTTTCCGGAAACTCTGGAATATCTTCCAAAAGAAAAAGCCGTCCTTACCGGATCTCCGATTCGAAAAGAATTGCTGGAAGGCGACCGCCTCACAGGACTCAACTATTCTGGTCTTTCCGCCAGTCGCCCAATCATTTTAGTTATTGGCGGCAGCCTCGGCTCAGTAGCTGTTAATAATCAGATTCGCAAGATTCTCCCCCATCTTCTAGAAACCTTTCAGGTTATACATATCTGTGGAAAGGGCAATCTGGATGAAAGTTTGATTGGCAAAACTGGATATGTACAATACGAATATGTAGATGCACCTTTGCGTCATCTGTTTGCAGCGGCTGATCTGATTGTATCTCGGGCCGGAGCAAATTCCATTTGTGAAATATTAGCCTTGCGTAAACCCAATATTCTGATTCCTCTGTCTGCTGCCGCCAGCCGCGGAGATCAGATCCTCAATGCTCGTTCTTTTGAAAAACAAGGCTTTTCCAAAGTTTTGGAAGAAGAGCAAATAACAGAAGAAAACTTGCTTCTAGCTATCAAAGATACCTATGAAAATCGTCAACAATATATCTCTGCCATGAAGCAAAGTACATTGACAGATGCTGTCTCTACGATAATCGCTCTTATCTCCTCTTATGCGAAAATGTAATACCACTGCACCATATCTCTCTCTTAACTCAACAGAATATCCGTTATTTACTCCCTTTGCCATATTATCAAACCAAAAATTTGAAATAATCAATTGGGGGAAAGGGAGAGATACGGTAACCTTCCAATGTATGATCTAACAACTTATTGTCATCAAGCGCCTTCGGGAGACGTTTTATGTTTTACAGAAGGACGATATTTCTCTGGTTCTTCCGGACACAGATACTTTCTTAAATATTTTCTCCCTCTTGACAATCTCGCCCGGCAAGCATTGACACTTAATCCCAGCTTTTCACTGACCTCCGTCATCGGACGACCTTCAATCACATAGAGTAGAAATACTTGTGCCCAGTCCTTCTTCATACACCCCAACGCGTTCAACACCTCTTCACATTCCTGATGTTCCAGATAAACGCTCAGATTGTCCCGGCCAAACCGTTCTTCTTCTGAAAACAGGCGCTCTTGTATGGAAACCGGATCATAATAGGTCAGAAGCCAGTTATCTCTTTTTCTAAAATAATCAATACATCGATTTCTCATGATCTTTGCTAATGCTGCTTTTATCTGAGGATCCGTCCAATCCAAAGGATAGTGGCTATAATATGCAACGAATGTTTCCTGCACCAAATCATCAATCTCTGCTTCGGGTATCTTTTTCTTCTTGGCAATAATACGCATTAATGGCATATAATGCATATAAACCTGCTAACAAAAGTCAAGACTTTTTGGCAGGTTTTTTATAAATTTTTAATATGAATTTTTCCCACGACAATTAGACCGGTGGAAAATCCGGTCTG
>JAAWNY010000075.1 GCA_022799175.1 Lachnospiraceae bacterium
CTTAATCTCGAAACCGGAAAAAGGAGCAGACGGTTTGGCGTTGGTTCTCGCCTCATTTCCTTGATTATGCTTCTCGTTTCCTTATCTAAATGACATTGCCTCTGGCGGAAGTAGTGCCCGGACTTGTATTTTCTTAAAAAAAACAGTATACTGATGAAAGCATGAAATGATGATTGCGTGGGGAGAGGCAGGAAAGAGACGATGAAACTTCGGATAGGGACGAGAAAAAGCAGACTGGCTATGGTACAGACGGAACTGGTAAGGGATGCGTTGTTGACGCATTTTCCGGATATGGAGATTGAGCTGGTACCGATCAGCACAAAGGGAGACAAGCAGCTGGATCGGTCGCTTGCCAGCTTCGGTGGAAAGGGCGTGTTTACCCGTGAGCTGGAGGAGGCACTTTTGCGGGGAGATGTGGATATGGCGGTGCACAGTGCCAAGGATATGCCGGTGGAATTTCCGGCGGGGCTGGCACTGGGAGCCGTACTTTGCCGGGAGGATCCGCGGGATGTGTTGGTAACGAAAAGCGGGATTTTGGCACGTAATTTGCCTGCCGGAAGTGTGATTGGTACCAGCAGTTTGCGACGGGAGTTGCTGATTCGGAGGATAAATCCGCAAGTACAGATTCAGCTTTTGCGAGGAAATGTGCAGACGCGGTTGGAGAAACTGCAAACCGGCGGTTATGACGGGATTTTGCTGGCAGCGGCAGGATTGAAACGATTGGGACTGACAAAACAGGAAGGGTTATTTTTGGAGTATCTGGAGCCAAAGGAATTTATCCCGGCGCCGGGACAGGGGATTTTGGGAGTGGAGATTCGGCAGGGAGAATTGTCCGAGGTGATGTCGGCGATCCACTCACATAAGGACGCAGCGATGTTGCAGGCAGAGAGAGAGTATCTGACGATTTTGGGTGGCAGTTGCAATGCGCCTTGTGCGGCTTATTGCCGGCAGGAAGGCGAGCGGCTGGTGATGTCGGCGATGTTTGCCAAAGACGGACAGCATCCGGTATTTCGGGAGGAGAGTGTGGAGCTTGAGACAGATGGTGGGCAAACAGGAGCAGATATTGAAGATGAACGGGCAAAACAGGAGGCTGGTGAGAAAGAGAAAATAGCGGCAGAACAGATTATAAATCTGGCAGAAACTTTAGCGGTAAAGTTGGCAAGACAGATAAGAATACGGCCGGTATCTTTGGTGGGAGCCGGGCCTGGGGATGCGGGACTGTTTACCCGCAAAGGGATGGCATGTGTCCGGCAGGCGGATGTGATCATCTATGATAATCTGATTTCCGGTTCCATTCTTAATGAGGCGCGTTTGGATGCCGAATTGATCTATGCCGGGAAACGCTCAAACAATCACCATCTGACCCAGGATGAGATCAATCAGGTTTTGGTGGAACAGGCATGGCAGGGGAAGTATGTGGTCCGGTTAAAGGGCGGAGATCCTTTTATTTTTGGCCGTGGAGGTGAGGAGGCTCTAGTATTGGAAGAGCATGGAATACCTTTTGAGATTGTACCGGGAGTTTCTTCCTCTTATAGTGTTCCGGCCTATGCCGGGATTCCAGTGACTCAGCGGGAACTAGCATCTTCCTTTCATGTGATTACCGGACATGAAGGGGCGCATAAGACGGAGGAAGTGCTGGATTATGCTACTTTGGCCAAAGAGGAAGGAACACTGGTATTTCTGATGGGGCTGAAAAATTTGGAGCGGATTGCCGGAGAGCTTCTGGCTCATGGAAAAGCGAAGGATACTCTGGTAGCCGTGATCCAAAATGGTACGACGACAAGACAGAAAAAGGTGGTCTCCACGCTGGAGCATATTGGAGAAGCTGCAAGGAGAGCTGGAATTGGGACACCGGCAATTACGGTGGTGGGTTCCGTGGTGGGCCTGGAGCAGAGACTGGACTGGTTTGGAGAGGGAGCACTTTCGGGAAAGCGGGTTTTAGTGACTGGTAGCCGTTATATTGCGGGAGAATTGGAGACAGCATTGCGACCTTATGGGGCGGAGATGGTGACGATCAGCGTGATTGAGAGCCGTTTATTGCGGACAGAATTGGTTCGCCAGTCATTGAGGCAAATCAGAGAATATCAATGGTTGGTCTTTACTAGCAGCAATGGGGTTGAACTGTTTTTTGCTCTTTTGCAGGAAGAAGAAATGGATTTGCGTCATCTGATGCATCTGAAATTTGCTGTGATTGGAAGAAAGACAGCAGCGACATTGAAGCAATATGGATTTTCCTGTGATTTTGTGCCTTCGGGATTTTCAGGAGCAGATCTGGCAAGAGAATGGATTCCCACATTGAGCGAGGAAGAACGCGTGCTGCTGATGCGAGCACAAGAAGGTTCGCCAGTGCTGACAGAGAAGCTGGCAAAAGCAGGTGTGGTATTTGCAGACGTGCCGCTGTATGAAACTTGGGTTGATGAGCGAAGGAAAGAGGAGTTAAATCGGGCAATTCAGGAAGTGGATTATGTAACCGTGGCCAGTGGTTCCGCAGTGAAGGCTCTTTGTCGGATGTTAGAAGACAAGGAAAGTTTGCAGGCAAGAGTAATTTCTATCGGCCCGTCCACCACAAAAATGGCAGAGGAACTGGGACTTCCGGTTTGGAAGACGGCAACGGAGTATACTGCGGAGGGAATTGCAGCAGCTATCTTGGGTGATATGGCACACTTAAAAGAAAAACAGCAAGGATAAGGAGAAAACAAAAGTGAATACCAGCAAATCAGAAGAGTTATTTGAGAAGTCTAGGGAACGAATTCCTGGTGGAGTAAACAGTCCGGTGCGGGCATTTGGTTCTGTGGGACGGGTGCCATTGTTTATAGATCATGCAAAAGGGAGTCGTATTACCGATGTGGATGGCAATACCTTTATTGATTTTGTATGTTCTTGGGGACCGGGGATTTTGGGACATGCGCATCCAGAGGTGATTGAGGCTGTACAGCGGGCGTGTGCAGACGGCCTGACTTATGGGGCGCCGACGGAAAAAGAGCTTAGACTGGCGGAGTTGATTCATGAGGCGATGCCATCCGTGGAGAAGGTACGTCTGGTCAGTTCAGGTACAGAGGCAGTGATGAGTGCGATCCGGGTAGCGAGGGGATATACCGGCCGGGATCGAATCTTGAAGTTTAAAGGAAATTATCATGGACACTCAGACGGATTGCTGGTCAAGGCAGGATCGGCGGCTTTGACGACAGCTGTGCCGGACAGCAGCGGAGTTCCAGTTTCCTACACACAGAATACGTTGGTGGCACTTTATAATGACAAGGATTCTGTGCGGGAATTGATGGAGCGCTATGAGAATCAGGTAGCGGCGATCATCGTGGAGCCAGTGGCGGCCAATATGGGAGTGGTATTACCAGAGGACGATTTTTTGTTGTTTTTGAGAGAGATCACGCAACAGTATGGGACTTTATTGATTTTTGATGAGGTGATCACAGGATTTCGTCTGGGGATGGGAGGTGCGCAGGGATATTTTGGTGTGAAGCCGGACCTGACGACAATGGGAAAGATTGTCGGCGGCGGTATGCCGATGGCCGCCTATGGAGGCCGAGAAGAGATTATGGATATGGTATCGCCAGTGGGGCCAGTGTATCAGGCAGGAACTTTATCCGGCAACCCTATCGCTACGACAGCCGGGATTGTCACACTGGAGATTTTAAAACAGCATCCCGAGTACTACACAGAGATCGAACAGAAGGCAAAACGCCTGGCAGCCGCTTTCAGAGAAAGAGCAGAGAAGACTGGCGAGGCCATCTGGGTAAATCAAGTAGGTTCTCTGCTCAGTGCTTTCTTTACAACTGGACCCGTGCGGGATTATGATAGTGCGATCGCTTCTGATACGAAGGCGTACGCGGAGTATTTTGGGCGGATGTTGGAATGTGGCATATATGTAGCTCCTTCCCAGTTTGAGGCGATGTTTGTGTCGGCGGCCCATACAGAGGAGGAGATAGAAGAAACGTGCCAGATCCTCCTCCAGTGAGAGATTCGAACAGATAAGAACAAAAGGAAACGGAGCCGCATATGGGAATTTATTTATTAAGCCTGAGTCACAAAACAACGCCTTTAAAAATCCGTTCGTTGTTTGCCTATTCTGAGGATGGAAAAACACAGGTTTTAAAGGGGCTTTTGGCATCTGGGCAGATTGACGAGGCGGTGGTGCTTTCCACCTGCAACCGAATGGAGATTTACTGTCATGCCATGGATAATGGGAAAGAGTCGGCAAGACCCGTGCTGGAGATCATGGAGCAGGAGGCCATAAAGGCGGCTGGGGCAGAAGCGGTGGAGGATATTGGTCGTTATATCCGCCGCTTTCACGGCAGGCAGGCGGCCCATCATCTCTTTCGGGTGGCAGCAGGACTGGATTCCATGGTGATTGGTGAGGATCAGATCTTAGGACAGGTAAAGCAGGCATACGATTTCTCGCATGAGCGGGGATATTGCCGGAGTTATCTGAATACGCTGTTTCGGGATGCAGTGACCGGGGCGAAGCGGGTCAAGACGGATACAGAGCTTTCGAAAACGCCGGTTTCTACGGCGGGACTAGCGATCAAGGCGGCAGAGGAGCACCTAGGAGGGCTGAAGGGAAAAAAATTGATGATTCTCGGCGCTACTGGGCGAATTGGGAATATTGTGCTGAAAAATGTGCAACAAATTTCGGAACTGGAGATTTATGTCACCATGCGCAGCCGTACCTCTCTGGAAAAATTGGGTCATGGTCTGCGGTATCAGGCAATTTCCTATGAAGAGCGCTATCAGTGGCTGGATGAGATGGACGTAGTGGTAAGCGCCACTGCCAGCCCCCATTATACATTGACGGCATATGGATTAAAACAGTATCTTAAGACCGAGAAGGACCGGGTATTTTTGGATCTGGCGGTGCCGCCGGATATTGAGAAATTTCCGATGCCGGGGAATTGGTACTATAATATTGAGGATATGACGGAGTTGGCTCGCCAGAATAACGAACGGAAGTTGGCAGAAGTGCCTCTGGCAGACAGGATTATCGAAGAATATGAAAGTCAGTTTGATAAATGGCTGCTCTATCGGGAGAATCAGGACAACATGGAAGTGTGGAAGAGCACGATCCTTCAGGATATCAGTGAAAAAGGAGCCGAGGCAGCAATCAGCCGGCTGCTTTACCAGTTACGGGAGGCCGGAACGGTCGAGGAAGTGGAGAAGTTTTTACTCATGGTGGATAAGGTGAACCGAGAAGGGAAAAAGGAGGCCGAGCAAAGACCGATTTCGGAAAAGAAAAAGCAACGTTCTGGGTCTGATGCATATTTTCCATTATTTTTTGATGTAAAACATAAAAAGGTTTTGGTAGTAGGAGCTGGAAAGATAGCAGCCCGGCGAGCCGAGACTCTGGCAACATTCGGCGCTAAGGTATGGGTGGTGGCGCCGTCAGGTTCTGAGCAAATGCAACGACTGGCTGAAGAAGGCAAGGTATGTTGGGAGAGAAGATGTTTTATACGGGATGATATAGTGGGCTGTGATCTGGTGATAGCAGCGACTGATGATGTACAAATAAACGGACAAGTAGCAAGTTACTGTCGGAAAAAGCAGGTTTTGGTCAATCATGCTGGAGATAAGAGTCAGTGCGATTTTTATTTTCCGGGGATTGCCAGGGAAGGGAGCCTAGTGGTGGGAGTGACAGCTTCAGGAAAGGATCACAAGTTGGCTAGCGAAGTAACCGGACGGCTGCATTCATGGTTGAAGCAGTTTTCACGAGGATGAAGGATTTTGGCGAGGATGTTATCCGAATATCAAGGGGACGGGAAAACGTCGTAAATGGATTCTGGAAAATAGGAAAGGGAGGGTAATGTAATGATACAAAGGCCAAGGAGACTGCGCGGAAACGCGATTTTAAGAAAGATGGTGCGAGAGACCAGAGTAGATAAATCGTCACTGGTCTATCCGATTTTTGTCCGAGAGGGGAAAAATATCCAAGAAGAGATTTCCACGATGCCAGGGCAATACCGGTACTCGATCGATCGGCTGCCGTATAAACTGGAATCTCTGAAAAAGGCTGGGGTAGACAGCGTAATATTTTTTGGTATTCCGGATAATAAGGACGAAGTAGGCAGTGGCGCCTACGCAGAGGATGGGATTGTACAGAAAGCCTTGCAAGAATCAAGAAAGCAGTTTGGTGCAGAGTTATATCTGATTACTGATGTGTGCATGTGCGAGTATACCTCTCACGGACACTGTGGAGTTCTGTGTGGTCATGATGTGGATAATGATCCGACTCTTAAGCTTCTGGCGAGGACTGCTCTTTCTCATGTACAGGCTGGAGCTAATATGGTAGCCCCGTCTGATATGATGGACGGTCGGGTATTGGCAATCCGCAATGAGCTGGATGCACATGGCTTGACGAATGTACCAATTATGTCCTACGCCGTAAAATATGCTTCTGGTTTTTACGGGCCATTTCGAGATGCGGCAGGTTCTGCGCCATCATTTGGAGACCGGAAATCATACCAGATGGATTTTCACAATCGTAAAGAAGGAATTAAGGAAGCGCTTACGGATGTAGAAGAGGGGGCAGATATTTTGATGGTAAAACCGGCGTTGGCTTATCAAGATATCATCCGTGAGGTGGTAGAACAGGTGGAGATTCCTGTGGCCGCTTACAGTGTCAGTGGAGAATATGCGATGGTAAAGGCGGGAACAAAGCTGGGTTATGTGGAAGAAGAGAGGATGATTGCTGAAATGGCCATAGGTGCTTATCGGGCCGGAGCATCCATATATTTGACATATTTTGCGGAAGAACTTGCGCGATTGATGGATGCGGGAGTGATCGGATGAGTATTTTGATGAGAATGGGTATAACCAAGATGGATGTTTTGAAATTTCAGTAACTATAAAAAAGGAGTTCCCCAGGTGGTGCCGCCGAAACTTTTGGTTTCGAAACGACACTCTGGGGAACTCTTTTAACAATTCAATAAAAAATATTTTTGTTTTTTACCAGGTTTTTTCAAGTCCCATCTTAAAATCAATGGCATAAGGATTATCATCCCGCGTTTTCAATTCTTCGTACAGAGTCCGACGTTCTTCGCTGTCACCGTCAGCCCAATATTCATAACCGCGCAGATAACTGTCAATCAGGCCATCCCAAGATTCAAACAGCGGCTGCATTGTCTGAGCGACTTCTAAAGACTTGTCCAATGCCTCTTGCTCGGAGTAATAACCAGCAGTGTAATAATATCCCAGCAGATTCATTGCACGGCAGTAATCCCAGCCGGAGATAGCGTCCGGACCAAATTCGGCATACATGCCATAGGCTTTGGCATAGGACTTGGCATCTTCCTCATCCAAACCATAATCACTGATCAGCATGGAAACGATATCATCTGTGGCAGTTTCAGCTGTGACACCAAAGCTTTCCAAAGTTTGCGCGTCTTCCACAAAACCGGTCCGATGACCTTCGCTCAAGATCCATTCCATAGTTTCATCAGCGCTGGCACGATCCGTTACATCCCACCACTCTGGCAGAAGCTGCTGAACAATGGCAGCGGAATCATCATTAGCTGGCAAACCGCCGAATAAATTGTAATCCCAATTGTTCAAATCGGTGAGGATAGCATAGGAAGCGTTAAACCAGCGGATGGTATCGGTCATCTCGGAGGCAAAGTTATCCTCAACTTCTGGGGCCTCTTCATGGAATTTTGAGCAGGAAGCTTTGAAGGAAGCAATATCACCGTCACTCATTTTGTCAGCAATATAAGAAAGCGCATAATAAGCATAATCGGTTTCTCCATAGACCAGATAGGCGTCTCCGGTCACGCCGCCGGCAGACATTTTACAGGTAGAAGCAGTAATTCCGCTCATATCTGGAATGGAAGGGGCCTCAGTATCGGTTTTGCCGGAAATTTGATAACTGGTTTCGACCAACTCGGTTACTGCATTCATAGAATCAGCCAGTTGATTGGCACCCGTTTTGGGAAACTGCATGAGAACCACAGCCTTGTCTCCTTTTTTGCTGCCAGCGCCCAGCCAGCAGTCCATCTGCAGGTCTTCTTCCGACCATTCTTGATTGAGATAGATAGACGCTGTTTTATCCGGGGTAGAGAATTCCTTCATGTTAGAGAGATATTCTTCGGGTGTCTTGACGCCACCACCGCAGCCTTGTAAAAATGGAATGGCACAAAAAACAATCAGGCAAAGAATAAGTGCCTGAAGACGAAAATGCTTGGTAATCATAATACTCTTCTCCTTTTAATTCTAATTTATATCGTTATTTTTTCATAAAATAAAATATGCCTAAAAATCTCCCTGCAAGGGTATATTGCCTGTCTTGCAGAGAGACCTCAGACATGAGTACAATCTACCGGGAACATAAAAAATGCTCTAAATCAGTTCTTCCGGAAAAATTGTACGGTCATCCGGCATAAAGGCTAAAGTGTGGAATGCCGGATCTTATAGTCATTATGAGTGACTGGCATAGTATTCATCGAACAACTTTCCTACAGCAGTATGGGTGTCACCGCAGATAGAAGGAAGTTCTCCGCCCCAGGCGGCGCCGGCCTGCTCAAATCCTTTTTCCACAGCAGCCTGCATTTTCTTCATGGTCTCTACATCGTCACCGGCAAGAGCCGCAGCAAAATCAAAAATACGCTGAGAAGTCTGTTTCACACCCCAGAAACCATCCTCAGAGATAGCTTCCTCGGCTTCCGCTTTGGTCTTGGCATCTACAGTATAATTGCCACTGGCCATGAATTTCCAGAAATTGTCCCCCTGAAGAGAGGCGGCAGTGATGCCCTGCTTCTGGAAAGTCTGGGTCATCATACTGGTAAAACGGGACATCTGATTGTTCAGATCATCCTTTAAACTTTTAACCAGTGCAGAACGATCGGAATCGCTCATTTTGGTAATGTCAGTGTCACGGCTGAATTCAGCGCGGTCTACGTCTGGCGCAGTAGTCTTGGAAGTGGTCTCTGCGGTTTTGTCTGAAGATGCTGCAGAGGAACTGCCCACGGCGCTAGTCTGAGTAGAACGGGTATTCTGTGAATACTGCCGGACAGTATAATCCTGGCTATTAACCTGCATAAAAAAATCCTCCTTTTCCTTTTTGATTATTTTATGGAAATACCATTTATCTTTTATATCGGCATATTAAAAGAAAAGTAAAGGTCAGACTATCGTTATTTTGTATTTTTTCATCCAATAGTTGATTTGCCAGAGATAGGCCAGTAACTGTGGGCCTGCCATCAACTGTCCATACCAGGGCTTTCCGTAATCAGAAGGAGTGGCTAGGAACTGTTCTACCTTTTTGAGGTCAAGAAACGGTAGGATGGGGGAGCTGGAGTCAATTAGGATATCGCGAATACGGTCGGCAAGCAGAGTTTCATAGCCGGTGTCATAGGTTTTCGGATAAGGGGATTTCCGGCGGTGACGAATCTCGTTGGGAAGATAATCCCGTCCACATTCTCGCAAAAGAGCTTTGGTAACGCCATTTTTAGCTTTCATTTCCCAAGGGACATTCCACACATATTCGAGAATACGGTGATCGGCGAAGGGGACCCGTGCCTCCAAACCGGAGAACATACTGGTGCGATCCATACGATTTAAGAGAGTCTGCATGAACCATCGTTGATTGAGCCAGGAAATCTCCCGCCGGCGTTTTTCCTGAGGCGAGTCGGATTCCAAGCGAGGCGTTTCGCTGACAGACTCTTCATAACGTGCGGACACATATTCTTCCATATTTAGGTACTCCAAAAATTCATCTTTTAAAAGAATTTGTCTCGGTTTCAGATCCATAGTCCAGGGGAACGTATCGGCATGAAAGCACTCTTCTTTGTGAAACCAGGGATAGCCGCCGAAAATTTCGTCGGCACATTCGCCGGTCAGGGTGACTTTGTGGCTGTGGCGGACTTTGGAACAAAAGAAGAGCAGGGAGGAATCCACATCAGCCATGGCTGGCAAATCATGAGCATCCACCGATTGCTTCAGATAATTAGCTTGTTCTACAGTGCTACATTCTAGAAAGTGATGATCCGAATGTAAGAAAGAAACCATCTGTTCCACATAAGGCCGATCTTGAGAGGACTGGAAGGAATTGGCTTTAAAATTTTCCGTGTTGCCGACAAAATCGAAGGAAAAAGTAGACAGACGCGCCCCCTTTTTCTTGAGCTCTGAGGCACAGACGGCAGAGACCAGACTGGAGTCGATGCCGCCGGAGAGAAACGTGCAGATGGGCACGTCGGAGACCATCTGACGATGGATGGCATCCAGTACCAGAGCGGTGGTTTTTTCCACTGTAGTCGAATAGCTGTCTTCATGAGGATGGCTTTCTAACTTCCAATAGCAATGCTGATGAAAACCATTCTCGTCATAAATGGCAAAGTTTCCCGGCAGTAGTTCGTGGATTCCCTGAAAGATCCCGCAGCCACTGGTCCGTGCTGGCCCGATACTGAAAATTTCATTCAGACCTTGGCGATCGATCTGGGCTTTTATGCCGGGACAGGCGAGGATACCTTTGATTTCGGAGGCAAAGAAAATCTCATCTTTCTGTAAAGAATAAAACAGAGGTTTGATTCCGCTGCGGTCTCGGTATAAAATCAGGCGTTTTGTGACATCGTCCCAGATGGCAATGGCAAAAATACCATTCAGCCGGGTAACAAAATCGGCCCCATATTCCAGGTAACATACCAAAATAACTTCCGTGTCACTGTTGGTTTCAAAGGAATGCCCGCAAGAGATCAGTTCTTGGCGTAGCTCATGAGTATTGTATAGTTCTCCGTTGTAGATAATAGAATAGGGATGGCCGTTGACGATGCGGAACATGGGCTGCTGACCGCCTTTTAAGTCAATGATAGAGAGACGGGCATGGGAGAAACCGACATGTGGAGCCAGCCAGGTACCGTGTGCGTCTGGCCCACGATGAGACAGAATCTGGTGTATGTGGCTTAGAGTATCATAGTATAGCTCCGGTTGGAGGGTATAGTCTTGATGAAAATTACAGAATCCGCCGATACCACACATAAGATGGTTACCTTCTTTCTATATTTTGGTTGATATTGTTTGTTAATCTTTTCTTTTGTATTTTGGCATTTTTTCACATGGTTTTATACACGGACAGCCATGTCAGATCAGCAGACAGGCGACAACGAAAGTACAGAGAAAACCGATGAAAACAGGAAACAGATTTTTGCGAGCTAATTCCAGCGGACTGACATCGCAGATGGCAGCTACTGGGATGATGCCCCAAGGAACGATCGTCCCGCCGCCAACAAAGATTGCAGTAATTTGGCCCAAAGCGGCAAAGATGGGAGTAGAACCGCCAGTGATCAGCGAAAATGTTTGAGACAGTGCACCGGTTAGGGGAAGTCCGGAGAAGCCGGAGCCGTCTAAACCGGTCAGAGCGCCGATGACCATTTGTAAAAATGCAGCGGCATAGCGGTTTAAGGGTGCTTTGCCAGCCAGCCAGATTGCCCAGTCATTCATAATACCATTCTGAAATTGTTGACCAAGGATGGAGGTGATGCCTTCCCCGCCCATAAAGAAGAAAGCGCCGATCAGGATTACCGGTGCGAAGATTTTGATAGCAAAAAGGAACCCATGAGTCAGATAGTCGGTCACTTTTTCCGGCGCTTCGGTTCGAAAGCCAAGAAGAGCGCCGAAGATCATCAACAATGTGGCGGTGCCGGAGACTAAGCTGGTGGCATCTCCGCCACGTAATTGAAAAATAAACATCAGCAGGATATCGCCCAGAAAAGCCAGTGGGGTGA
>JAAWNY010000014.1 GCA_022799175.1 Lachnospiraceae bacterium
TTAATCTCGAAACCGGAAAAAGGAGCAGACAGTTTGGCGTTGGTTCTCGCCTCATTTCCTTGACTATACTTTTCGTTTCCTTATCTTAATGACATTGGTTATCAAGTTTAACTCCTAAAATATTCAGACTTAGAGAAAAAGCTACCAGCTAACCGCAAAGTCTCCCGCTTCTTCCTCCAAGGCGTACTTCTAAGAAACCTTAATTTATTAACATGGATTTTTGTAACGCCCTTCTATGTACCGGAAGCGCCAAACGCTTCCGGTGAGCTTTTAGCGCACAGTAAAGGTTGCGCACTGTGTATGCTCGGCCCGGCTGGCTCCATCGCCACAAACATCGATATGCTCCGCCTGGCAGTGACGCCCTTCATTATAAATACAATTCACGGCCTCACAGTCCACTTCCAGACGGCTTTCCGGGGTCTTAAAAATATTCTTAAAAGCGCCTTCCCGATTCTCATCAAAACTACCGCAGCAGGTTCCTTCCCGCTCTTTTGCTCCCTGTCCGTCTACAATAATCGCCTGCTTACAACAGCAGTTGTCCGCATTATGCAGACAGTTTGTTACTGTACAATCCAGCTTGGTCATAATAAATGCATACCTCCTTCATAAGATGATGTTGCTCCAGCCTTCTTCTGCCAAAGCGCAGTCAAAAATCGATATCATCCAATATCAAGATTAGTATGCATTTATTTTTTTAATCTATACATCTCTTACTTTTTTATTTGTATTTCTCGGATTTCTTTTTTGGCAATTTCATCCTTTATTGCCACAATAAATTCTTCAAGGAGTTTCTGCCCTTCGTCCCCCAAAAACCGGCTGCGCACAGCCACCAGACCTTCTTCTTCCTCCTTCTGGCCTACCACCAGCATATACGGAATCTTCTGCATCTGAGCTTCCCGAATTTTATATCCAATCTTCTCAGAACGCATATCCAGCTCTGTCCGGATTCCTGCCTCTTCCAGTTTTTCTGTCACCTGTTTTGCATAATCCATAAATTTATCTGAGATCGGCAATACCTTCACCTGCACGGGAGCCAGCCAAGTGGGGAATGCTCCTGCAAAATGCTCAATCAAAATCCCGATAAACCGCTCAATGGAACCGAACGCTACCCGATGAATCATGATTGGACGATGTTTCTCACCATCTGCCCCAATATATTCCAGATCAAACCGCTGAGGCATCTGGAAATCCAACTGAATCGTTCCACACTGCCAGGTTCTGCCAATCGCATCTACCAGATGGAAGTCAATCTTCGGTCCATAGAAAGCGCCGTCCCCCTCATTGACTACATAGTCCAGTCCCAACTCGCTAAGAGCTCCACGAAGCCCCTCGGTTGCCATCTCCCAATCCTCGTCACTGCCCATACTGTCTTCCGGACGGGTAGACAACTCCACATGATATTGGAAACCAAACAGTTTATAGACGGAATCAATCAGTCTGGCCACTCCCATAATCTCTTCCTTAATTTGTTCCGGCATCATAAAGATGTGCGCGTCATCCTGAGTAAAACAACGCACTCGCATAAGGCCATGCAGCTGTCCAGATTTTTCATGACGATGTACCAGACCCAGCTCACCTGCCCGCAGAGGCAAATCGCGATAAGAACGTGGTTCTGAGGCATATACTAGCATTCCTCCTGGGCAATTCATCGGTTTAACAGCAAAATCCTGTTCATCGATCACCGTGGTATACATATTATTCTTATAGTGATCCCAATGACCAGAATTCTCCCACAAACTGCGATTTAAAATGATCGGAGTGGCAATCTCCACATACCCCGCCTTTTTATGAATCTCCCGCCAGTATTCCAACAGGGTATTCTTCAGTACCATACCTTTTGGCAGGAAAAACGGAAAACCTGGTCCTGCCTCATGCATCATAAACAACCCCAGTTCCCGGCCCAGCTTTCGGTGATCTCGCTTTTTTGCCTCCTCCATCATCGTAAGGTAAGCTTCCAGTTCCTCTTTCTTGGAAAACGCTGTGGCATAAAGACGCGTCAGCATCTTATTGTGTTCGTCTCCTCTCCAGTACGCGCCGGCAATACTGGTCAGTTTATAAGCTTTTCCCACATCTTTTGTGCTCATCAGATGTGGTCCGGCGCACAGATCGGTAAATTCTCCCTGTTTATAAAAGCTGATTTCCTCGCCTTCTGGTAAATCCTCAATCAACTCCACCTTATATGGCTCCGCCTTCTCTTTCATGAAGGCAATCGCCTTCTCACGAGGCAGAGTAAAACGCTCAATCGGTAAAGCTTCCTTGACGATCTTTTTCATCTCGGCTTCGATTTTCTCCATATCCTCTGCCACAATCGGCTCTGCAAAATCAATATCATAATAAAAACCATCGGCAATCGACGGACCAATCGCCAACTTTGCTTCTGGATACAAGCGCTTGATTGCCTGTGCCATCACATGACTGGCCGAATGACGCAACGCTGCTAATCCTTTTTCATCTTTTGCTGTCAAAATATTGAGCGTGCAGTCTTTGTCCAAAATCGTTCGCAAATCTACCGCCTCTCCATCTACCTCTCCCACACAAGCCATCCGGCCGAGTCCCTCGCTTAAGTCCCGTGCCACTTCCAGAATTGAAACGGGTTGTGTATATTCCTTTACACTTCCATCCTTCAGAGTAATCCTCATGACTTCTCTCCTTTTCTTCTATAATTCCATTCATTATACGTATAAAAACGTCCCCTGTCAGGAGCAAAATACTCCGGACAGGGGACGATCACGTTTCACGATCGCGGTTCCACCCCGCTTGCTGTTCCTTCGATCACCGGCCTTCTTCTTATCCGGCGACTCTTTCTTTACAGCCACTTCTTTCTGACGATAACGGCGTCACCGGATCCGATTAAGGATCACTCCGAGCTGGTCTTTACCTGTCTCCTCCGCAAGCTGCTCACACCCACCACAGCCCTCTCTGCAACGTTCTCCACAGGCTACTGTTCTCATCTGCGTATTCTTCTATTTACTTTGAATCCGATTATACCACAGACAAGATATTTGTCAAGGAATCTTTTTTACTCTCCCAGCATCTGATTCAACGTCCTTATCCCTTCCAGACAGCTCAGCTCTTCCCCATTCATTCCATAAAGCTGACCATCCTGAACAAAATTATAAACACAAATATTGTCCAACCATAACTCATCGGTGGCTCGAAACTGCACCGTCCCATATTCCAGCTTTCCAAAATTCAAATCAAACGTTCCTTTTCCATCCACGATCACTTCTTCCGTCCGCGAGCCCAATGTAATAAAAAGTCGCACTGGAAAATTACTGTCTGCCGTAAAACGCACATGATTGTCCCGTTCTATCTTTTGAGAAATCCAATATCCAATTTCCTGAGAAATACTTCCTCCGTTTTCCAGTCTCATCTGATGACTGCCGTCTTTCTCCATTACCCTGCCCCGGCTACTCTCCCATCCTTTGTCCCCCAAAGCAAACTGACTGTTATAAATCGGATTATTGGCATAATTTCGGTAACTCCATACCGCATATCCATTGGTATATTTGTTTAACAATGGCAAAAGCCCCACCAGATAGGCATTGCGCTCCGCCTCTATCAGTCTGGCATTCCGCTCAAATCCCGGCGTTATATCCATATAGAGCAGCTGATCAATATAAAGCGGTTTTCCTCCATTATACGCTTGTACCAAATACAACTGTTGTTCCATCATCGAAAGGGCTTCTGCCGCCGTAAGTACCCGATCCTGCCCATATCCCATAGACACACTGTACATCAAAGCGGAATAAGAAGCCTCTCCACAAGGAAAAGTCCGAAAATGTTCTGCTCCCACCATAGAGCCATCCCGACCTATTACGGGATCCACATCCAGACGCACCTCCATCGAAAGATTCGGAAATACTTGTTGCGCCTCAGCCAAAAGTTCTATCAAATACTCGTCATAAAACTCATAAAATAATAGATACGCCTGACTATCCCGCCGGGGAATGCCAATGGACATAAAATCATGGATCTGCTCTTCTGTCGCATAATATTCCTGCACCTGCTCCAACGAATAATGTTCCTGCAAATAATCCTGAAAACCAATTCTCTTTGCCTCTCTCACACCTGTTGTTTTCCCGGCATATAGACCAGGTGCATCCTCTGTATAATTCCAGAAATCCTCCCAGGTAATAAAACCTCCGGCAAAATTATCATAGCCAGACACCGATTGATACAGCTTTTCCACATAAGCTAGCCACGCAGAACGCAGTCCCTCATTCCCCAACATTCTTCGAAACCGCATGGTTGGCTGCTCTCTGCCATAGTGATCCCAGGTATAACTAACCCGCAACATCACCTGCAATCCCTGTACTTGCGCCGCCTGCATTACCCGATCCAACTTTTCAAATGCGTAATTGTTGTAATAAACAGGTTCCGTCTCTGGCTGAAATTCTCTCCAGGGGATAACCAACACAATGCTGTTAAAGCCATCTGCCGCAATTTGTGCCAGCTCTTCTTCCATATGATCGCTTTCTGTATTCCAAAAATTAATCACCCAGGCATCTGACACATAAGTCACCGATTTCAATTGTCCCGACGATGCTACCGTCTCCTGCACCGGAAAAACTATTGTGAATATCAGCATTGCCATCACAAATACCCATGATTTTGTTCTCATAATCCATTCCGTCTTTCGTCAATTTTATCAATACCTATTCTGGCAGTTTGCCAGAAAACAAATATCCCAGTTTCTTTTCCTGATTATAAAGTCGGGAAAAGAAACCAGGATAATATCCTTACCATAATTCCAATTCATCTTCTGTCAGCACCCGATCTACCTGAGATTTAATATTTTCCTCTGTGGCTGGTAGATAACCTTCCAGAATATTGTTCCCTCTCGTCTGCTGTGCCTCAATCTGAAACAGATCCCAGTCCTCCTTATCTTCTTGCTGTCCATTGACCCGATATATGGGCCCGCCCCAGTCATCCAGCTCCATCACAAAGCTCCATACGCACTCGAAATCAGCGCTCTGATCCTTCATCTGGAACAGACGGAAATCTCCATTGGACTCCACAATTTCCAGCCACATGGTCTCTCCTTTCGGATCCCGATAAAGAGAACCGCGAGTCTCTTCCCCGGATGCCTCATCAAATTCCGCCGAAAGCAAAAGCTCTTCCTCATCCGGATCCCAGATGGCAATTTCTATCGGGCTTTTGCTGCTATCCGTCCCTTCCATCACCACCAAATCCGGATATTCATCCAGATTCAAATCCGTCAGCATAAAATAAAATTGCCGCGCATCAGCCTCCCCGGAAGCGGCTGCCTGAGCTTTCTTACTAGACTTTTTTTTCTTTGTTGCTTTCTTCAACCCGGATTTTATCGCCTTGCGATAAGTATCATACCGCTCGACCTGCAATCCGTCCGGCCCCACATATTTGTCATCCTTGGTAAAGGCATTAAAGCACATAGCGCCATCTTCACCCATGTAGTATTTATTTCCACTGTCCTCGTCCTTTACCCAGCCAGTCTTCATGCGCCCTCTGGCATCCACATAATAAATCTTTCCGTTATCCTCGATCCATTCGTCCTCCACCGGCTCACCGGGAGATTCACAGTAAGTCCAATACTTTCCATTTTCTGACAATTCCCATTCTCCTGCCATAGCCGGAAAAGCTCCTGCCAGCAAAGCTATAAGAATTCCCAGAACCGCAGATGTGCATATTTTCAACGTGCACTCCACCTTTCCATCCAAAAGCTTAATCTTCGTTATTCTTTAAATTCTCCTCAAACCGTTCCAGCAGCCGATCGATTACATGTACCAGATTGCCGATCTCCGGTTTCGTCAGCTGCTCATCCGCCCCCAGTTGCTCACCTTTGATCCGCATCTGATCGTCGATCAGTGAAGAGAAAATCACTACAGGTAAAAGCTTCAGCCTTGAATCATCCTTGACCAGTTTTGTCAGGCGATGGCCATCCATCTTTGGCATCTCAATATCTGTAATAATCAGGTTCACTTTTTCATACAGGTCGGAATCACCTGAAATTGAGTGCAGATAATCCCAGGCTTCCTGGCCATTATTAAAATTCTTCACATTGGTAAAGCCGGCCCGCTCCAGTGCTTCATCAATCATTTTCTGCAGCAAAATGGAATCCTCCGCGATAACCAGCGGCTTGGTACAGATTGGACGATCTCCCATCTGATCCACCTCTGAGAGCTGAATCGTAGTCTCCGGAGCAATCTCTGCCACAATCTTCTCAAAATCAAGAATCGTCACCAACTCTTTTCCACACTGAGCAATCCCTGTGGCTACCCCCTCTTCGCCATGAGTCAAAGTCTTATCCGGCTTCTGAATATCATTCCAAGAGATCCGACTGATGCCTTCAATGCTTTGCACGCGGAAAGCTACTGTCATCTTGTTGAAATTGGTAACAATAAACAGATCCCGGGACTGATGCTCCAGACGCTCGTCCGTCAGGTAGTATCCAAGGTCAATTACCGTGATCAGAGTATCCCGGGGTTTAAAGATCCCTTCCACTGCCGGATGTGCATGTGGCATAACTTTAACCTTTGCCGCCATCATGATCTCTTTGACCTTTGCCACATTAATCCCGTAGAATTCCCCCTGGATTGTGAACTTCATAATCTCGATTTCATTGGTTCCCGACTCTAACAGGATCCCCTCTTTTTCTTTTTCCATTTTCCTGCACTCCTCTCTTAAACACGTGTTTTAACCATCCCTTACAGACGCTTCTCCGGTTTGCCCACGGTACGGATAAACACCTCTCCGGTATCCACATTCAGTACCATCGTCCGCGCATAAGCACCGCCGGTATCCTCTGCCGATATCCGCATCCTTTCCTCCGCCAAAATTTTCTTCACCATTGCCGCATTGCGCTGTCCGATGTTGCCAAAATCCGAATTTCCCTTAAGGTCGAACATTTTGGCTCCCCCGGCAATCTTTACGATGGTCCTGCTCTTAACCATGCCAAAGGCGGAAAGCTTGCGAATCGTCTCTCGAATTCCACAATCCGCATACTTAAATACCTTAGGATCATTAGAATCATTTCTACTTGGCAGCATAATGTGCAAAAGCCCGCCCAGCTTAATTCCAGGGTCGTAGAAGGTAATCCCAATACAGGAACCTAATGCGTAAGTAATCACGGTACCTCCGCCCCTGGTGAACTTCATATCACCGATTCCTACCTTCAAGTCCTTTTCCAGCATTATAAAACTCCTAATTTCTCTAATATATTATTCAGGGAGTCGATATCTGGAAGCATTAACAATCCATCGGATAACTTCGTCCCGTCCATAATAAATTCTGCATTGATATACATCAGTTTATCTGTCTCATATCCATATTCTGCAATGGGAACCGTCAAAATCCCTCCCAGCATATTTACGGTTGAACCTGGAACTGATAAGTCAATCTCCACGCCAACCAATTGTGCAAACGCATTCACATAAGAGCAGATAATGATATTTCCCACTTCTTCCAGTGCGGAATAATCTAATTCATCCATCTCCTGAAACGATTCATAGCTTCTGCCGATCAGTTTCTCCAGCACTACATTGGCCAAATCTAACTTAAAGACAAAAAGCATCAATCCCTCGACCTGGTTGGACATCCTTACTAATGTGGCCGCCACTAATTCCTCAATATCACCCATTCGATCCACGGTCTCTTCATAGCCGAGAACACTGACCTCCGGAATTGAAATCCGGATCTCTTTCTGTAAAAGCTTCGAAAGGGCTGTCGCAGCATGGCTAGTACCGATACTGCTGATTTCCTTCATTACATCCAGTTCCTGAAGATTCATATCCTCATAACTTCTCAGTCTCTTAGTCACCTCATGACCTCCTGTCCGTCTCTGTTACCCTCGCAGGGAATTAATCGTTGTTTCGATCTCATCCGATGTGGTCACCATTTTAAGTGCATAGGAATATGCCCGCTGACACTCAATCATCCGCACCATTTCTTTGGAAAGATTCGTTCCCGAATGCTCCAGAGCACGGGGCACAATCTTTGCCCGTTCCATCACTACAGGCTCCATTCCAGCCGGCGCTGCGTATTCATTATCCCCAATGCTTATCAAATGACTAGGATTCGAAAAGGTATATGCACTGACGCGAGGCTCATCTTCGTCTTCTTCCTCGTCATCATCCGCCTCTTCCGGCTCGTAATCTTCCTCCAACCTTGCCAGAAGATCCTCAATGTCAGGTACCTCTGCTTCCAAAGGCTCCCCATTTTGATCCAGAACCAACTTACCGTTATCTGTGGTCAGATAAAATTTATCCTCCCATTGCCCCCGATGAAAGCTTCCGTTCCGGGTGTAAGTAATCTCGCCAGTAGTCGGATCCTGCACCATAAAGAAAGCGTTCTCCTCTGCAATGGCAAAGTCTAGAGGACTATTTGTAGTTCCCATTGATGCCACATCATAAGTGGTATAGGTCCGCTGCAACCGTACACCATTTCCTGACATTAGATTTGTAACCGCAGTCTCAGAATCATTCAGATTATAATTCAATAAATCAGAAAAAGCAGCTGTCTTGGGTTTAAAGCCGTTATTGTTGATATTTGCCAAGTTATTGGCAATCACACTCATCTTTGCCATACAACTCCCGGCTCCCAGGGCACCTGTATAAAATGACTGATACATAAAATATCTCCTCCCTTACCCTTACAGTCTTCCAATATCGGTAGCAGCCTTACTCAAAATCTGGTCATACATCTTGAGCACCTGAGCAGCGCTTTGGAGCGCCCGTTGTGACGACATCATGGAAACCATCTCCTCCACCATGTCTACATTTGACTTCTCTAAAACTTTCCACAACATAGATGGTGACTCCACCTGTTGCGGCTCCTGTTCTGTGGAGAATACACCATAATCTTCTTTATGTAACTGCTCATAGTCCTCAAAATCCACGACGCGGATCGTCCCTATTTCCTCAGTCTCCACACTATATTCTTCATCTCCAGAACCACCACTCGATATCGTAACCTGAATATTTCCTTTGTTGTCCACCGTAAAATTCTCGTTGTTAATCTGAATCGGCTGACCGTCCGTGCTCTGAACTCTCCCCAGGCCATCTAAAGCCAGATAACCTTCATTATCTACATGAAACGATCCATTGCGGGTGTAACGGACTCCCATTGGCGTCTCAATGCAAAAGAATCCCGGACTCGTCAATGCAAAATCAAAAATGCCGTCTGTTAAATCAAAACTCCCCTGTTCAAAATTGACATGCGTCTGATCTGCCGCCCGTATCTTGGAGGTAGTGGCTAGAGGCTCTGCTCCTTCCTTATAGCGCTTTCCGGTTCGATATAGCATCTCCTCCTGAAACGTTGTGCTGACCATTTTATCTCGTTTATAACCGGGAGTCTGAATATTGACCATGTTATTACTGATCACATTCAAATTCCTGCTCTGGGTCAGCATTCCGGACGCCAGATTATAGAATCCCTGATACATGCCGTCTCCTCCTTCATAAAATCAATTGGCAATGGTAATGGTTCAATATCCTTTCATTACCGATAATTACTCATATATTCTTTTAGTTTCCGTATTGCTGAACTATGAATCTGAGAGATACGTGGTTCACTGACATTCAGAATCTGAGCAATTTGCCCCATATTCAGCTCCTCCACATAATACAATGAAACCACCAGCTTTTCTTTCTCTTTCAGACTTTCAATCGCTTCCGTCAGAACCTGGCGGGATTCTTCTTTCAGAAAAGCCTTTTCTGGCTGGGAATCGATATCCCCACTAGACAACTGTATCGACTGGTGATCCCCTTCATCATCCGTAATCATATCCAAGGACAATACATTCATCATTACACTCATTCGCTGCATTTTTCGATATTTACGAATATCCATCCCCATATGATCGGCAATATCTTCATCCGAAGGCGGGAAACCCAGAGTCCTTTCCAACTCTACACGGGCATTCTCCATCGCTTTTACCTGCTTGCGAAAGTCTCGGGGCATCCAATCATTCTTACGAACCAGATCAATAATCATCCCTCGGATTCTCCGGGAAATAAAAGTCTCAAACTTATTATCTCGCTCCGGGTCGTATCTGTCAATACCCTTCATGATAGCAATGACACCTTCATTAATAATATCTTCCATCTGCAGCGTACCTGCATAAACATTACGCATCTGCAAAGCAATCGTCTTCACAATGTAAAGATGGCGGAGAGTAAGTGCCTGCTTCACCTCCAGCTTTCCTTCCTTGCGGTACAGCTCCAGAAGCTCCTCATTCGTCTTCTCTTCTAGATAATCTGCCGGCATCCTCCCCATCACCTCCCTTACACCGGTCAGGCGCCTTTCCTTCCTGTGGTATCCAGAGTCAAGCTGCCTATTGACTGAATCTGCACATTATTTGAAATCTCATTAAAAGATAACACTCTGACATTGGGATAAAACTGGTCAATCAACCGATAAAAATGTACGCGCATAACCTGTGAAGTCAAAATAACCGGGCTTTGAGAAAGACCGCTAAACTTCTTCAACTGCACAGTGATTTGATTCACCAGACTCTGTAATACATCCGGGCTTAATGCTAGATAGTAACCACGCTCTCCTTTTGAGAGACAGCCTACCATCGTCCGCTCCAGCTCTGCATCCATGGTAATCACCTTCATGCTGCCATCTTCACAATACATACGAGTGATTGTGCGTTTCAAAGCGGCACGAATATTTTCAATCAGGGCATCCACATCTTTCGGAGGCATACCAGTATCCGAAATCGTCTCAATAATGGTTTCAATGATCGTCTCCAGATCCTTAATCGGTACCCCTTCTTTCAACAGGCTAGTAAGAATCTTTTGAAACAAGCTATAACTAATCACATTCGGAAATGCTTCTTCAATCAATTCTGGCGAGGATTTGCGAATATTATCCACCAGATGAATCACTTCCTGACGAGTAATCAATTCATGCGCATGCTGCTTGACTACTTCTGACAAGTGAGTAACCAACACCGAAAGAGGATCGATCACCGTATAACCATAAATCTCTGCCATCTCTCGATCCTCTGGTCGGATCCAGCGGCTAGGAATTCCATATGCCGGTTCAATCGTTTCGATCCCATCGATCTCCTTTTCTGGATTCTCCGGCTCTAATGCCAGATAATAATCTACCAGAATTTCACCTTTGGCTACCTCTTCTCCCTTTATCTTAATGCAGTACTGATTTGTATTTAAACCAGAACTATCACGCAACCGGATAGAAGGAATAACAAATCCCATATCCTGAGCATATTGCCGACGGAAAATAATAATCCGGTTGATCAGCCGTCCTCCTACGGATTCATCTACTAAAGGAATCAGACTATAGCCGAATTCCATTTCAATCGCCTCCACAGAAAGCAAGGTATAGACATTGTTCACATCCTTGTAGTATTCTTCCTCGCTGACCGGCTTTGATGTCTCTTCCTCCGGGGTACCCTCGATAGGTTCCGGCTCTGCTCCCCGGGCCGCTGGCGCTCCAAAAGCTCCGGCCAACGCCATCCCCGGCTCGGCCTGGATCCGCCGTGACAAATAATAGCCACCAGCAATCAACCCTACTGAAATAATTACCAGCTGGATCACTGGCATCCCGGGAACGATTGTCAATACCGCAATCACGACACCACTGATCATAATCGCTGTTGGCTGCCCCATAAACTGTTTGGAAACATCTTCATTGAGGCTGCCTTCCGAAACCGCACGGGTTACAATCATACCCGTAGCCGTAGAAATCAACAAAGAGGGAATCTGTCCCACCAAGCCGTCACCGACCGTAGCGATGGAATAAGTGCTAAGTACCTCTGCTATGGTTCCTCCTCCCTGAACCATACCAATAATGCTGCCGCCAATCAAATTGATAGCGGTGGTAATCAGAGACATAATGGAATCGCCTTTTACAATCTTAGTGGCACCATCCATAGAACCATAGAAGTCTGCTTCTCTCTGAATCTTTTCACGCCGAAGTTTTGCCTGTTGTTCGTTAATCAGGCCGGAGTTCAAATCGGCATCAATGGCCATCTGTTTTCCTGGCATAGCATCCAGAGTAAACCTTGCAGCCACCTCAGACACGCGCTCTGCACCCTTTGTAATAACGATAAACTGCATCAATACAATGATCATATAGATAATCAGGCCGACTATCACATTTCCCTGCAAAACAAAATCACCAAAAGCTTTGATGATCTGCCCTGAGGAACCAGAATGAGAAAGAATATTTCGTGTAGTGGAAACATTGATCCCCAACCGGAATAAAGTCGTGATCAGAAGCAGCGACGGAAATATAGAAAACTCCAGCGGTTCGCGAATAGTCATTGTGGTTACTAAAATCATCATCGAAAGCGACATATTGATGATAATCGCCACATCCACCAGCGCCGCTGGCAGCGGTATAATCAATAACAGAACAACGGTAAGTACAAACAGCACCACCGAATAACTCAGTAACTTTTTCATGGTAACTCCATCCATCAAGAGTGATTGGTGTCAAATATTTATCGGAGCATATCTTCCCTATGGCCTTCCCGGTAAATGTATACCAGAATTTCTGCCACTGCTCCGTAAAACTCTGCCGGAATCTCTCGATCCAGCTCACAAGACGCATACAGCGCCCTGGCCAATGGCCGGTTTTCAATTACGAACACCCCGTGCTCTTCTCCGACCCGTATAATTCTCAATGCCAATTCATCCTGCCCCTTCGCGAGAACAACTGGCGCCCCGTTCTTTTCCGGATCGTATTTCAACGCCACCGCAAAATGAGTCGGGTTTCTAACAATCACATCTGCCTCAGGAACCTTCTGCATCATACGGCTCATAGCCATCTGACGTTGCAGTTTCCGGATTCTTCCTTTGATTTCCGGATTTCCTTCGGTCATTTTATATTCCTCTTTTACCTCTTGCTTTGTCATTTTCAGATTATTTTCATAATCCCATCTCTGATAAAGATAATCAAAAAACGCCACAACTGCAAAAGCAATGCAAACCTTTTCGACCAGCTCAAATACCAACTGCAGCATTCGGGCTGCGGACAACATCACCTGCATATCCAGCATTTGCGATATCTCCACCAAATCAGTCCGCAACAGATTATAAAGCAGTGCCATCAACAAGCTGATTTTGAGCAGATTCTTCACCAACTCTACCATCTTTTTGATTCCGAACATGCGCTTGATTCCGGTAATTGGATTCATCTTGCTGAACTTAGGCTGAAGCGACTGAAAACTGACATTAAAACGAGTCTGAACTCCATGTGCCAGAATTCCCAGCACTATCGATGCCAGCAAAATCGGCATGGAACATTTCAGCGCTGCTACCACCATATAAATAAAAATATGAGGTGAGGAACCTAAAGGATCCTCAGTCCCTACTTTTCGAAAAAAATAAACCATACAATCCCGTATGGTTTCATACAGGAACGGGAGACACAGCCTGAGCATACAAAATATACCGAACAGCATAACAACCGTCACCGCATCTCGACTCTGAAATACATTACCCTCCTTGCGGGCATCCTTCCGTCGTTTACTAGTTGGTTGCTCGGTCTTCTCCTGTCCGTTTGACTCCGCCAAGCTCACCACTCCCTTCTGTCAATCCGAAATCCGTTCACTCCTGTCTCAATGATTGAGATCATCCCATAAGCGCCAGCAGACGCTGCATATAGAGAAACATATTATCAATCATCACATACAACCGGGCTGACATGGGACTGAACAAATATACCAGCATCATCAATCCTACGATGATCTTAACCTGAAAATTAACTGCAAAAACATTGATCTGAGGAATCATCCTCATTAAAATTCCCACCGCTGCTTCCGTCACTAGCTCCATAGCCACTACCGGGAAAGCGAATTGAAATCCCATAACAATATTTGTACGAAAAATCTCCAGCATCAGCTCCGAAAGTTCCGGCCGTATCACGACCTCGCCAAAGGGGATTATCCTTGCCGAAGTAAAAAACAGAGCAATCAGACGTATGTGTCCATCCACAGCAAGAAAAATCATTGCCAAAAAAGCGTAGTACAAACCAGATGTAATCGTCATCTGCGTATTATATTGTGGATCATAAACCTGCGCCATAGAAAGGCCCATAATGTTATCCATGATTGCCGAAGCAAAACGAACAATAGCAAATGTCATCTCCATGGAGAAACCTAGCACAAAGCCTACCATCAGCTCTTTCACCAGCATGACTCCATATTCTAGCATATTTGCAGGTTGATGAGTGAGTGTCCCTCCCACCCCGGCATACATCATCAGGGAAAGTACAAAAATCAATGCTCCCTTGGCCATTCTGGGATAATTGGTTCTGCCCAGAATCGGATTGAAAACCACCGCTCCGCTCATCCGCATAAATACCAGAGTAAAAAGAATAAACATGATTCATCAACTCCCTATCAGGGACATCATTAACCTGGTAAAATCCTGCAACATTGCCAGAATCGTACTTCCCAAAAAACCCATCACTGCCAAAATCGAAAGGAACTTTGGCACAAAAGTCAAGGTCTGTTCATTGATTTGCGTCGCTGCCTGAAAAATAGCAATCAGCACACCCACCACCATACTGATCAACAAAAACGGCATTGTCAAGCGTACTGCCAGTTGAAAAGTATCATACATAATATCTAGAATCTCTAAATCTGACATGGCTACCTCTCTTCCTCACGACGCTAGTGAAAGCTCGTTACAATACTCTCAAACAACAACTCCCAGCCATTCACTGTCACAAAAAGCAAAAGCTTAAAGGGCAACGAAATCATTGCTGGCGGAAGCATTACCATTCCCATAGACATCAACGTTGTCGATACAATAATATCTACTAACAAAAATGGCAGATAAATCAAAAAACCTGCCAAAAACCCTGTCTTTAACTCGCTGGTCATAAAAGCTGGAACCACTACAGTCAATGGATAATCTTGGGGATTTTCCTGTACTGAGGTATTCGACAAGCGAAGAAAGGTCTCCATTGTATTGACCTCCGTATTCCGGAGCATAAAGTCCTTCAACGGCACTACCATCCGCTCTAGAGCTTCCTCCTGAGAAATCTCCTCCCTCAGGTATGGTTGATATGCCTCCTCATTGATTCGATCCAATACTGGACTCATAATATATAAAGTCAAAAAGAGAGCAATCCCTACCAATACCATGTTTGGTGGAGCCTGCTGAACACCCATTGCATTCCTGGCAAAGGATAAAATGATGATCGTCCTCGTAAAGGAAGTCATCATAATAACAATGGAGGGCAAGAGTGCCGCAAGAGTGAGCAGAATAATCAAATCTAAAACAGGGACGTTTCCGCCATTTAATTGTGTAAGAAGGTCATTCATCATTTTCCCTCCCATTTTTTTCAGAACGCCCAAGCTGTTTCTCAAAAAACTCTCTGAACGGGCGCTGCATACTCACAGGCATTCCCAGCGGCTGCTCTGTTTCAAACTCGCCCTCTACCTTTGATAAAAGCTGAATTCCCGCCTGACTGACACCAACCAGATAGTTATCTTCTCCCACCTGCAAAAGCAAAACGCTGCGATCTCTTCCTACCTGCAACTGTCCCACCAGCCGGATATTACCAGAACCAGAAAACTGCCCCCACTGCTTTCCCAGCAGACGGCTACACCACCAGGCCATCACCAGCACCACGATAACGGTCAGCACTGCACGAAACAATGTCAATCCTTCCATCTTATAAGCTTTCCGGATTCAGTTCTCTTGTCACAATTTCTGTAACACGGATACCGAAATTGTCTTCCACCACCACGATATCTCCTTTAGCAATACACTGACCATTCACAAATAGATCTACCTGTTCTCCTGCCATCTTATCTAAAACAACCAATGTACCCTGCGTAAATTCCAAGATATCCTTAACTAATCGTTTGGTTCTTCCAATTTCTACCGACAATTCCAGAGGTACTTTCATCAGCATCTCCTGATTCGTCTTGTCCTCCTCTCCCTCTCCGGCAGAATCCTGAATCTGCGGAGACGTCAGAGGCCGGATAATCGAATTCCCCGCATTGGAGGAAGAAGAATCGGAAGAAGACGTCTTGGTTGTTTTCATCATCTCCATCATCTGCATCTGTGTCTGTTGCATCTGATTGAGAAGCTGAAGCATCATAGGATCCATTCCTGGAGAAGGATATGGATAATATGGCTGCTGCATTCCCTGCTGCGCAGCTGCCTGCATCGATGGATCGACCATCTGTGGCATTGGCTGAGGTTGCGGTGCTGGTTGCGGTTGTGGCACAGGCGCAACCACAGGTACTGGCTCGGGCTCTGGTGCCTGTACTGGCTCGGGTTCTGCTGCTTGTACTGGAGACTCAGGTTCCGAAACCATAGGCGGCTCGGGTTCCGGGGTCGGCTGTACCGATTCTGTGGATGGTTCTGGCTCCTTCGTCAAACCAAGAGAATCGGCAAAAGGCTCTAAAAGCCGTTTGGCCAGCTTTGTCGGCATGATGTTCATAAACTCACTATTGAGCTTATCTTCGATTTCCAGGCGGAAACGCACCACCACCATACCATCCGCTTCTATAAAATATTTATTCTTAAATTCCTCTGGTTCCCCGATCTCAAAAGACTTGGGTGTGGATATATTGACAATTGTTCCCAGAAACTCTGACAATGCTGTGGCCGAAGACCCCATCATTTGATTCATTACCTCACAGATGGCACTGATATACAGTTCATCCATCTCAAATTCTGCTTCTGGAATATCGCCTCCCATCATGGTGCTCACAATAATACGGATATCCTCCTTGCGAAACATCATGATGTTTTTGCCTTCCAAACCCTCTACATAATCAATTTCAACACCAATAGCCGGTTCCAGGCGCTTGAATTCGAATTCATCCTTCCTCTGGACCAGCACTACGGGTGTGGTAATATTCACTTTTGTGCCCAGCATCGTGGAAACTGCTGTCGCTGATGCGCCAAGGCTGATATTCATAATCTCGCCTATCGCATCCAGCTCCATCTCATTAAAGCTGCTAGCGCCCATTTTTCAATCTCCTTTTATCCAAATTTTTCAATGCGCGGAATATTATTTACCAATTTCCAGCGCCTTTTGCGCCATCAGCTTCATTGCATTCAAAGCCGTAACATTTGCCTCATAAGATCTGGTTGCCGACATACTGTCAACCGTCTCCTTCAGCAGATCCACATTTGGCATTGTCACAAAACCATTCTCATCCGCATCCGGATGACCCGGATTATATACCTGCTTCATCTCCCGGTCATCTTCGATAATCCCAGCTACACGGACTCCCGCGTTTCTGCCAGAAAATCCTTTTCCTGCAGACGCATTACGCAGCGCTTCCCGAAAGGATTTTGCTCCAAAACTTTCAAAGAGCACATCCTTTCTACGGTATGCGCCACCTCCCTCTGTCCTAGTGGTGTCAATATTAGCAATATTTTCTGCTGCGATGTCCATCCGGACACGTTGGGCGCTCAAAGCAGACGCACTGATATCAAATGAACTTAAAAAAGCCATTTCTTTTCCTCCTGACAGCAACTACTGTCCTAAAATGGTATTTACAGTCTGGACGATACGCTCGGCATTAAATGGTTTTACAATAAAGTCCTTTGCTCCGGACTTAATGGCATCCACCACCATTCCTTCCTGTCCCATAGCTGTACACATAACAATCTTGGCATTTGGATCATTCTCGCGAATTTTCTTAAGTGCTTGAAGGCCATCCATGTTAGGCATAGTAATATCCATAATTACCATATCCGGCTTTTCCTCGTCGTACTTCTTTACCGCCTCTGCCCCATCCTGCGCTTCTACAAAATTATCATACCCGCTTTTGGTCAGAGCATTCTTAACCATCATTCGCATAAATGCGGCATCATCCACCAACATAATCTTAGGCATTGTGTTCCCCTCTCTTTTTTAAATAATATATGATATAATTTTAAATATCAACCTAGCATAATGTCAACAGAAAAATTGCTGATTATCCATTAAAAACACGCGTTTCTTCTGTAGCCGCCACTTCGGATTCTTCTAAATCTTCTGTTTCATACAATCTCTGATTGATCCGAATCGCCACATTTTTCTTATAAATACCCATTTTACCGGTAAACCATGCCTGTCTTCCCACATACAGCTTCACATCCCGGTCTTTAGGTTTATTCATATCTATCACATCCCCAACTTTCAGATGATAAATATCATCCAAATCCAGATTCACTGTACCAAGCTGGCCAGTAAGTGGAAGCTGTGAGTAGCGGATATTATCCAAAATCGTCTCCCGGTTATCCTCATAGGCATAACCCTTAGCCAAATGCCGACGGCTGTCCATCACCTGGAACATGGATTCCAGCAGATTTCCTGGCATACAAAGCCGAATACGCTCCATCGCCAAACCGGCTACATCCACATTCAACATAATGATTGCTACCGTTTCATCCAGTCCCACATCCTGCATCATACTGGGATTCTCTTCGATCCGATATGCTTCAAAATCTACATTGATATAACTGGCAAAACCATCCTTTAAAGCATGAATCAGCTGAGAAAGGATCCTGCGATACAATGCAGTCTCTACATCGGAATAGCGATAGCCATCCTTGACTTTCACCACTTCCTCTCCGCCGCCCAGCATATGATCGATCAGTGTAATCACCAATCCGGGTGTGACATACATCATTAATGGAACCAGCTTACGAGTGTTGCCTTCAATGGTAGTATTGACCAAAGTGATTATATCGTTTTCTTTTAAGGAGTTTACAAATTCATAATAGCGTCGTTCCTGAACCTCCATCACGGTAATATCGGTCATAACCCGAAACACGCCGTTGACCTGTGAGGTGATGATTCTCGCATAGTTCTCAAACACACTGCTCAGAATCTTCATTTTGTCTTTGGTAAATTTTCTGGGACTGTAAAAATCATATTTATTGTACTTAATCTCAGGCTTTTGCTGCTTCTGAGATTTTTCTGCTACCGCAACAGGCGGCTCCTGTTTTTTCGTTTGCTCTGTCGGCGCTGGTTTTTCCTCCGCCTTCGCAGAACCACCGCCACCTTGCATGGACTTCAAAAGTTCATCAATCTGACTTTGAGATAATACGTCTGCCATAGTTAAACGCCACCTTTACTCAATTGTTATTCTATTGGGGCGCCTTCTACAGGCTGCGCCGCACCATCCGGAATGTCGCTTGACGGTTGAGAAATCATACTCGCCGAGCCTTCCGAGTTTCCGCTGACCGGTGTAAACGTATCACCCTGATGCTCTTGTCCCGTGATCGTCACATCGCCGGCCTCTCTACTGCTGTAATACTCATCATAAAAATCATTCATCGACTTAATATCCGCCCCTTTGTCCACAATCAAGAACTCAACCCTGCGGTTTTTCGCTCTTCCCTCTGCCGTTTCAAAAGTATCCACCGGCCGAAACTGTCCATAACTGATACCAATCAGCTTACTGGGGTCAATAATATTCTTTTCCTGAATGTAAGCCGCCACTTCCGCCGAACGCATAGAGGAAAGCATCCGGTCTGTCCGCGGTCTGTTGGGACGATTTGGATCCGCTTGGGCAGTGTGTCCCATGATCTCTATCTGTGAAATCAGCTCTGCATTAGGAGCTATCGCCTCACAAAATACATCCAAAATCTGGGTAGCCTCCGCTGTCAAAACCGAACTGTCACCATTGAAAAAAGTATGATTTTCAAAGGCCACAAAAGCATAACCCTCTCCTCGGCTCATACTGACACCTTCCACCCCACTGTTACTTAAATATTCTACAATAGAAAGATACAACTTATCCAGCTCATCCATTTCATCCAGTTCCTCATTTGTCTCTAAATTGCCGGATACGTCAAACTCTCCTTCCATAATATTCTCATTAATTGCAATCTGTTGCTCGTCGGAGGCATTAGGAAAAACACTCTTTACAAAAACCTCCCACTTTTGTTGATCAAGATTAGACATGGAATACAGCATAACGAAAAAGCACAACAGAAGCGTCACCATGTCGCCGTATGTATCCATCCAGCTTCCGCAGTCCTCGCCGCCTCCGCCGCCTTTCTTTCTCCTGCTCATTATGCCTCACCACCTCCGCCACCGGCTTTCTCTGCTTTCAGAAGCAACTTCTTCTGCTGCGACTGTTTCATACAGGATAATAAGTGTTCTCTTAACATCTTGGGATTCTCACCTGCCTGAATTCCCATCAATCCCTCGACTACCGTAGTACAATAAAGCTCTTCTTCTGCCTGCCGTACACGTAGCTTCTTCGCGATCGGCTGACAGAAAATATTGGCAAAACCGCTGCCATAGAAGGTGGTGATCAGCGCCACAGACATATCCGCACCCAGACTGCTTGCTCCACCGCCACCATCTAAGTTCAATCCTTTCAACATGTTGATCAGACCGATCAATGTACCGATCATACCAAATGCCGGTGCATAAGAAGAAGCTTTCTCGTAAAGTCCAGCCGCTTCGTCATGTCTGGCCATCATATCATCCATCTGTTTCTCCAGCATATCCCGAACCTTATCTGGATCGCTGGCGTCAACAATCATCAACACACTCTGTTTCAAAAAAGGATCCTTGATCTCTTCTGCCTTCTCTTCCAGCGCCAGAAGACCACTCTGTCTGGCTAGCATCGCCAGATCTACCAACTGATCCACCAGCTTTGGGATATTGTATTTTTTCCCCCGAAACAACACTGTAATATGTTTGGGAACGTCCATCAAAATGCGAAACGGATAGCTAGCGGTAACCGCCGCGATTGTACCTCCGATAACGATGGCAAGAGACTGCGGGTCTATGAAGTTCCCGATCTTACTAGGTCCGATCCCCCACAAGCACAACCCCAGTGCCATAATTATACCTATAAGCGTTGTCAAATCCATTGTATCTTCCTCCTAAATAAAGTCATCGAAACGCTTATTCACTCTCGCCGTCATAGACCATACAGCTCTTGATAAACGCTCGGATCTGATTCAATATTGAATCCGCAGAATCCTTCACAAGAAAGTAATCTCCGTTCATCATCTTTACCTTTGTCTCCGGAATCGACTCCATGGACTCGATCTGAAGCAAATTCAGGTACAGCTCTTCTCCATTCAATCGGACTACCCTGACCATTCCTTTTCCTCCACTATCACTTACCTGGTTTTCCGCATTTCCGGTGGAGTAGCCGCGCCGGGCGCGGCTTCGCTCCCCCGATATCCTCTCCTTCCGCGCCTTGCGGGCGCGGTCCATAATCTTCTGATTTTCGCTCTGACGCCGGATCTTCATCTCATCCCCCGCTGGCTATTACCGCTTCATGCTGACCAAGTCAGAAAGCATCTCATCCGATACTGTGATCATCTTGGTGTTGGACTGGAATCCTCTGTGTGTCGTGATCATATCGGAAAACTCTTTCGCCAAATCTACGTTAGATGCCTCTACATAACCAGTCATCAAATCGGGATTAGCGCCGCCAGCGATTCCCGGAGATACGTTACCTGCATTATCACCATTGGTGGTTGTATAGTAATTGCCGCCGGCTTTCGATAAACCATTGGGGTTCTGGAAGGTGGCAATGGCCACTTTACCGAGAGAGATGGTGGCGGTGTTCTTTTTCACAACATCTATAGTTGCAGTAGGATCATTAGGTTTATTCGGATCTTGTTCTTTTACTGTTTTTTCATACTCACACTTCACCATGATTTCGCCGGCACTGTTAATGGTTATTTCTTTCGACATCAATGGATCGGTATCGGCATTCTCCCAATCATAGGTTACTTCAGCCGGCTTGATAATATTTCCATCTTTATCGTACTCTGCTTCCGTATACCCAGTCGGCATACGCAAGGGAACCAGCTTTGTCGTATCTATCGTACCATCATCATTTGGCATATACCCATATACAAAGTTCTTATCCCCGTCTACCACGTAGCCGTTACTATCCAAAGAAAATTGTCCGACCCTGGTATAATAAAAGTCAGCGCCTTTCACATCTTCATTGCCATATTCATTTTTTGTCGACTTCACCATGAAGAATCCGTCGCCGCTTATCGTTGCATTAAATCCGCCCACATAAGTCGGAGTACTGGCTGTCATATCCATGCCGATGGTTCCCATCAAAGCACCATAACCAAACTGAGCAGAGTTCGTACCTGCCGCATCATTCGTACCTCCGGTAGAGGAAGTGGAAGTCTGATACATCGCTTCTTTAAAGGTATAAGTCTGCGCTTTAAATCCAAATGTATTAACGTTTGCAATATTATGTCCAACTACGTCCATCTTGTTCTGGTGCGCCCGAAGGCCCGCCACTGCTGCGTCCATTGCTCTTAACATGCTTTTCTATTTTCCTTTCCTTTTTCCTACTGCCATCCTCCTCGTCTGCACGTCCGGCAAACGAGGGAAACACCCTCATCCGAGGTCCTGTCTACAAAAGAATGGCGCTATCGATATTCGTAAACACTCGTTCTCGCATATCCTGTTGTCCCATAGTGGTAACCACAGTGTTATTCGGTACATTTACGATAAAAACTCCCTGAGAGCCAATCACCGCTACATCCCGGGCGCCCTTTTTCCTGGCGTCCTCCACAGCTTGCTCTAATTCGCTCATCAACTGATTATCTACGGCGATTCCCCGTTCGTTCAAGCGCTTCGTGGCATGCTTTGAAAAATTCAAGCCCGCTTTTGCCTTCTCCGAAAGAAGCTGACCAAACTCAGCCGGGCGCCCCCCATTTCCAGGTACTGTAGGATTCTGGCGGGAGATGCCGGAACTGCCACTCTCATAACAACGCATTCCATTCACATCCATAGTCTCTCCTCTTTTCCAAAACATTCCTGTACGCTATCAGTCTCCGGGCCGTATTCCTAAATCAATGCGGTTCTGGCATTCTCACTCTCCAAATCCATGTCCAAATCCGCTTCCGGATCTTGTTCTAAATCGGTATCCGTTGGCTTACCTGCCCCTTCCACGGGGTCTGTATCGCCTTCACCATCTTCCCCTTCTGCATCTTCCGTTTTAAAAGGATTGGGCACTCTTCCCATACCAACCAGATGAGAAAGCTGATATTCTTTTGGATCATCCTCCAGCTTAATCGTCGGATTTCCGGAGGTGAAATTCACCCATTCGACTTTTGCATACTTGACATCCACCGGTTCCTCTACCCCGTAGATATTCTCTTCCGTTACTGCCATCGTCACTTCCTGTCCCACCAAACCGGCAGCATAAGTCTGTGTATTAACAGTTGTCACATTCTTCAAGGCATCCGTCATCGAGGTCATCGATTGCACCATTGCCATCTGCGTCATCTGATTCATGATCTCACTGTTATCCATAGGATTCGTCATATCCTGGTTCTGCAACTGCGTCGCCAGCAACTGAAAAAAACCTGTCATGGTGATTGTATTCCTGTCATTGGCCTCTGCCGTATACGATTGTGTTACATACGGATTTGAAGTTCCACTGACTGATAAAGAATCTGCCATCCTATCTCCTTTCCTAGATCAGTCCCAATCTCAGCTGCTGGGCAAAAGAATCGCTGTGTTCGTGATGTTCTTCTCGCCCCTGCTCTTTCTGATCCTGATCTCCTTTGGCGTTGCTTCCCTGTTTATTTTCCTGATATTCTTCCTGTTCTTGCGGTCGCTGAGTCAGAATCACCGTCTCCTGCCCGGTCTTCTCCTCCAAAATCGAGGCGATTTCTGTCGCCTTCTCGCTGAGAATCTCCAATGTCCGAGGATTCGTAGCCAGAATCGAGACGGCTGCCCGGCCCGCTTCATACGTCATTCGAATCGTCAATTTGCCCAGGGATGCCGGTTCTAGCTCCACAGTCAATGTCCGCCCCGCTTCCGGTAGTCTAGCCGCTAACGTCTTACCGAGATCCTGAGGTAAAGTATCCGGCGTTGTCCGCAATGGCCTCGCCTCCATCCGGTCCATCTCCTGAAACAATGGTTCCGATTGACCCGACACCCGAAAAGCCCCATTATCAGCGATTTGCTGTCCATCGCTCTCCTGTTGCAGCTGTCTTCTCTCCAAACCAGAAAAATCTTCCTGTCTTCCCTGCTCTTGATGATCCGTCTTAACCTCCGCCTTTGGCAAATCCTCTTTCGTTGCCACCGAAGCCTGAACTACTTTCAAATCCTGATGCTCTTCTTCCTTCCCCGCTTTTACTGGTTGTTCCTGAATCATAGCATCCTGTCCTGTCAATTCTTCGACCTTTTCTAACTGTATCTGTTGTTCCTGTCCTGTCTGTTTCTCTCCTAGCTGCTCAGGCATCCGTTGTCCTTGTATCGATTGCTCCGATAACATCTCTACTGCTGGCTGTTCCTGTAACAAAGGCTCCTGTAATGATAACACATCTTCGGGCAACTCTCCGACTTCTGTCAAGCCAATCTCGCCCATATTTTCTTTTGTTTCTATCATCGGATCTTCGGAAGCCATCACTACCATCTGGGCTGCTGCCAATTGCAACGCCGCTTTCTCCAAAGCCTCCTGCTCCTGAATCCCCAAGGATTCCTCTGGCTGTTCTTTCAAATCTTCTTTCTTACTTTCGGTAGGTTTTGTTTCTGGTTTCTTAGTCGGCTTTTCACTCTCTGTCCCATTCGTTTTCTCTGGTTTACTATCTTGTGCCAATTCCTTCTTAACTTGCAAAAGCGCTGTAAAACCAGTATTTTCTGACGATGTTTTCTGGGACGCCGCGCGCTCTTTCATGGTCATCTTCATCGATGCCATATTTTGAACCTTCACTGCTCCTTGCACTAAATTCCTCCTTCCTTTTTTTATAATATTTATAATCATCAGCCAAAGGCTGCGACTATCTTATCCATTATAGCACAATCATATCTAAAATTCTACTTTCAACGACATATTTCTTATATTTTCTTTATCCTCTGTGTTGCCGCTGATATTGCTGTCGCTGACGCAAGGCTGTTCCTGACACAAATTCTTCTACAAACAACTCATCTGCTTTCGCCGCTGCCCGCTGATACTCTACTATCTTTTTTTCTTTCAGTTTCTCATAGCGGGATGTATCCACCTTAGCGCTGATAACTTCTTGCTTCTTCGCGTCTTCTTGTTTTCGAAGGGCCTTTAAGCGTTCCTTCTCGGTATCGATAATCTCTTCCATACGTCCAATGCACATATCGAATAATCGATAATTTTCAATGCTTGTTCCTTGCTCTTTGGCCTGATCAAACTGATTCTCATAACCATTCAGTTCCTGATGCAGGCCAAGAATCTCTTCCTGCTTTCGATTTACATTTTGCATTATGGTAGCATGCTCCGTCTTTAAATTATCTAGCACCTGTGTTTTATATGCCAGAACCGTCTCCAACCTGTACTGAAATTTCTTCACTTTTCCTTCCTCCGAAGTCAACCAACAATCGATCGGATATATTGTAACGTTTCCTCATAGCTAAAACGCTCGTTAATTCCCTGTTGTAAAAAAGCATTGATATCATTTATTTTGGAAACCGCCTCATCCAAAGCCGGATTGACGCCCTTCTTATATGCGCCAATAGAAATCAGATCGGCATTCTTCTGATACAGTCCTAAAAGATTCCGAAGCCGGGAAGCAATCTGCTGATGCTCCTCAGAAACAATTTCCACCATCAGACGTGAAATACTAGCGCCGATATCAATCGCTGGAAAATGATTTTCATTCGCAAGCTGTCGACTGAGAACAATATGCCCGTCCAGAATCCCTCGAACGGTATCTGATATTGGTTCATTTGTGTCATCTCCCTCTACTAGCACCGTATATACCCCTGTGATCGAGCCTTTATCAAAGTTTCCGCTGCGTTCCAAAAGTTTGGGGAATTCTGCATATATAGACGGCGTATAGCCCCTGGCGATGGGGGGTTCGCCAATGGCGAGACCAATCTCCCGCTGCGCCATCGCATAACGGGTAAGAGAATCCATCATCAGGAGCACATCATAACCCTGATCTTTAAAATATTCTGCAATTGTCGTTGCCACCAACGGACACTTCATACGGAGCATCGCCGGCTGATCCGAAGTGGCAACCACCAGCACGGAACGTTTCATGCCTTCCTCGCCCAAATCTTTCTCGATGAATTCCAACACCTCACGCCCACGCTCACCTACCAAAGCGATCACATTGATGTCTGTTTTTACATTTTTGGCAATCATACCCATCAAGGTACTCTTTCCTACTCCTGAACCGGCAAAAATGCCAATTCTCTGCCCCTTTCCTATCGTGTTCAATCCATCAATGGCCTTCACACCAAACTCCAGTCTTTCCCGGATAGGAGGACGATTCAAAGGATTGATATAAGGGCTGCTGACCGTATAATGACGATTAGAAGAAAACCCTTCCCCACCATCCATAGGCTCTCCCAAAGCATTGATAATCCTGCCTCTCAAAAAATCGCCCACAGGCACTTTGAGCCGACGCCTGGTGTTTCGTACAAAGCTTCCAGAAGCAATCCCACTCGTAGCCTCATAGGTCATAAGCTGAATCCTGCCATCCTTAAAACCTACTACTTCAGCCGGCATCTGCCGATTTTGCTCCTCATTATAGATCATGACAATATCGCCAATACTGGAACGACCACCAGACGCCTCCATGGACATACCTACTACATTTTCAATTTTTCCAATATGTCCAATCGTCTCTGACTTGTTAATCAGAGCAGGAATCTTCTCATACATATACAGCTCCTATACCCTTACATTCTCTAATATATCCTTGATATTCTCGATCTGTGTATTCACACTTACATCTACAATTTCCTCCGGCATCTCAATGATACAATTTCCTCTCTCCTCTTTATCCATCACGATAAATTTGATGTTGTCTGAAAGATGGGAAAGCTCGTCTAAAATGTCGGCATCTGCCTTCATCATCATATCATAATCGCATTTGTCAATGTAGATCTTAACCCAGGCAGTTTTCTTCAATTTCTCTGTAGCAGCGATAATCATTTGTTTGATTACCTCACCGCTGGATCGCAGACTGATATGGATCACTTTTTCACCCACAGCCACTGCACAATCCTTGAGCTCTTCCAGATAGTTGCGAACACAATGTTCCTTGGCCGTCTCTACGGAATGCAATGCCTGACGCATATCCTCCTGAAACGATCGCAAAGTTTCTTCAAATTCTTTCCGGCATTCCGCCTCTGCCTTTTCCCGACCCTCGCGATAACCACTCTCGTACCCTTCCCGAATACCAGCTTCCCGGGCCTGCTCTTGTTCCTTCTCTGCTTGAACAGCAGCGTCTTCCAGAATCCGGGCCGCTTCCTTTCGGGCTGCCTCCAGCAGCTCTTTGGCCTCCTGTTTTTTTTGTTCCAAAAGCGCCAATGCCGGATCGGACTCCTGTGCCTGCTCTTCGGGCATCTCCAGCAAAATATCCTTCTGCTCTTCAAATATTGGAACCACCATTTCCTCCGCTGGCTGTTCCTCTTCTTGCATATTGCCGTCTTTTTTATAATGAGGAAAAGACAGTTTCTTTTCCACCGGTTCCCGACTGCTGACAGCCAGTTCTACCGGTGGAATATATCGTTCAATGCTATTATCCGGGCGTTTAATGATCCTTTTAGACGATGATATTATCATCTTCGCCTCCCTTCTTAATGATCACTTCACCCTGTTCTTCCAGATTCCGGATGATATTAACAATACGCTGTTGTGCTTCTTCCACATCTTTCAGTCTGACATTGGTTGTAATCTCCAGATCGCCTCTTACTGTCTCTGCCATACGCTTCGACATATTACTGAAGAATATCGCCTTCATATCCTCGGAAGCATTCTTAAGTGCAAATACAATATCCTTGGCATCGCAATCCCGGACGAAACGCTGTACAGAACGATCGTCCATATCCAGAATATTTTCGAACACGAACATCTTGTCGCGAATGGTTTGCGCCAGATCGGGATTTCTCTTATCCAGCTCTTCGAATATCTTTCGTTCGCTGCTGCGATCCACATGATTCATCATATCTGCCACATAATCGATACCACCCAGGCTCATATTGTCCTCGCTGGTAATAATAGTAGCGAACTTTCTCTTCATCTCTTCTTCCACGATGGAAATCGCTTCTGGAGATACCCGATCCATCCGGGCCATACTTTCCACCGTCAGGATCCGCTTCTCATCTGGCAGTTCTTCCAAAATCTGAGCCGCTTGCATGGGCTCCATATATGCCAAAATCAAAGCAATCACCTGCGCTCGTTCATTCTGTAATAAAGAAAGAAGCGCTTTGGGATCTCCCTTCATAAAGAAGTTGAACGGTTTGGATTGCAAAGTCTTGGATACCTTCTCCAACAAATTCCGGGCTGTGGACTCGCCGAATGCTTTTTCCAATACATTCCGGGCATAATCCAAACCACCATCTGTCATCATCTTATGGGTAAGACAGAGCTTATAAAACTCGTCCAAAACCGTCTCTACCTGAGTATTTCCGATTTTCCCCAGCTTCGCAACTTCATAAGTAAGATCTTCGATTTCCTGTTCACTCAAATATTTATATATTTGAGAAGCGCGGTCCGCTCCCAGAGAAACCACCACCAACGCCGCTTTACTTCTGGGATCTGTTATTGGTTCTGCATCCTGCTTATTAAGACTGCTTTCGAGCTCCTCTATGCTTTGCGCCGCCATCGCCTATCTCCTCCTCTCCACTAAGCCAGCTCTGTACCAGCTTCGCCGCAATCTGCGGGTTCTGATCCACAAACTCTGAAATATTCTGTTTCAACCGCAGACTACGCTGCATGCGAAGGTTAAGAATCTCCTCATTTTTAGCGAACTCATCTTCCTCTTCTTCTGGCATTCCATCCATTCCTGGCATCTCGCCTCCTTCACCAGCCGTCAGCTCAGTCTCTTCACCTGGCTCTGGCAAAAGGTCTTCAACTGGCAAGTCTCCATCGATAAAGTCATCGCCCGCCATCACCACTTCTTCTTTCTTCTTACGTCCAGAACGGAGAAGCAGCAAAATAAGCAACAACACCAACAACAAAATTCCAGCTCCAATAGCAATCAAAATCGGTATTGGTATTGTCTTTAACAAGTCGGCAACGCCTCCTGTCGGTACTACTGGCGGCTGTGATGGAATCTCAACATTTGGTCCCGGAGCCCGCACGATCGTTATTTTCTGATCGATAGAATCCACTGGAACACCAGCTGAATTCGCTACCAACCGCAACAGGCTTTCCTGAGTCACAGATTCCGTATCGGAAGTCGTAATCATAACACCAATCGAAACATCTTCCAAAACCCCTGGTTCGATCTGCCTCTGTTCCTTCAATATATTAAAAAGCCATTCCCGGGTAGCATTCGCATTGCTATAACTGTCACTGATCTGTCCGTTGCCATTTTCATTGGTATAACGAGGAATATCTGCATTGGCATCCGCCCCCACAAGTCCCCCCGCTCCTTGATTGGCCGAAACCGTACTCTCATCGGAAACCTGTTCTGTATGTAAAAGACCTGTCTTATCTTCCTCATCAATCTTATCCGGTGTTGTATATTGTGTCGTCTCCTGGATCAAACGCTCCATATTGAGAGTACCCTTTACAGAAACCGCCACATTACCAGAACCGTAAAGCTGTTCCAAAACCCGCCTTACATTGCCAGCAATGCTGTTTTCCACCATGCTGGTCAAACTGGTCATATCACTGACTCCGCCACTCCCGCTTTCACCATCCGTTCCCACTTCAACCATCGTAGCCGCATCATACACCGCCACATTGGTAATATTCAACCCACGAACTGCATGGGAAATCAACCCACGAACCGCTTGCGCTTTTTCCGGGGTTAAACCGCTTCCATTTTTCATTGTAACCACTACAGAAGCAGAGGCGTTCATTTCCGCCTCGTCTCCAATTACAAAGCGTCGTTCCCCTGCCGGAGAAATCGTCACTTTGGCATCCTGCACTCCCTCAAAAAGCCGAATCTGTGCTCCTAGCCGATCCTGCAGCTCATATAATGTAATCTGCTCTTTATCTGACTCGGTGGTCATCAGACCTGTATTATTGAGGTACATATCGTATGTAAAGCCACTTTTGGGATAACCCTGACTCAAGAGATTCGCCCGAGTCTGATCAACTGTCGCGGCTGGCACTCGTATAGCGCCATCTCTATCATTATATCGATAATCAATCCCTCCGTCCTGAAGGAGACTGACTACCTGCTGTGCTTCTTCTTGATTCAGCCCTGTAAACAGTGTGCTGTAATCCTTATCCTTGCCCAAATTCAATGCGAGTATCGCAACAAGGGCAATCACGACAGTCCCCCCTGCGATTATCTTAATCAGAGTACGGGTTTTTTCTGGTATGTTTTGCCAGCTTTCTTTCCAATTCTGCACCTTTTTATCCAACCTTTGTTATAATAATCTCAAAACACCGATTCCCAAACCAAGTCAATCAGACATTGATCTTAATCAATTCATTATATGCTTCCAATGTCTTATTGCGCAAACCAATCATCACATCGACTGCCAAACCCGCTTTTGCCTCTGCGATCGGAAGCGTGTGAGCATCGTCCAACTGTCCAGTAGCCAGCAAATATTGCTTATGTTCTACGTCCGCTTGTGTCTCTTGCACCTGTTCTATCGTATTCTTGAATATATCCTTAAATAAAGATGCCTCCGCACTCACCGCTGGCGCATTTTGCGTCTGATTGAGATCATTGACACCGATATTTCCCCATGGTGTCATAGGTACAATAAATGCTGCTCCTTCCATAATATCCTCTCTTTCCTGTCTTCATTCCCTATTTATTTTAAAAAGTTTTCGCCGCAGTTCTTAAACGGTTAATGTCATTTGTGATCGAATTCAGCATGTATTGGTACTGATATGCAGTCCGAACAATCTCAACCTGTTCCTGATCCATATCCACATTATTACCATCAAGCCGGCTGGACTCTGTCCAGGTCGTATTCAGGCTAGCTTTGGATGTCTCTATAGCATGTGAAACGGCCCGCTTTGGAGCCCTCTCTGTCTCGCTGGCCCGCGCCAGACGGCGGCTCATCTCTTCTTCAAAAGTTACATACTGGGATTTGAATCCCGGAGTATCCACATTCGCAACATTATTTAGCGATACAGTCTGTCTTCCCCACAAGTAATCCAGAACTTTTTCTGACAGAGCGACGCCATTTCCATAAATCGCTTCCATGATTTTGGTCTCCCTTTCACCTTTTTTATTTTCTGCTATATCCCAGTCTTTTTCAATAGGATTCCTTTTCCAGCTCTAAAATTTCTGAAAACGAAAAGAATATTCAGGCACGTCAAAAACAACTTCCCCCCAAATATCACACAACATATTATGCCCCAATCTTTTTTCAATGTCAAGAGCTTCATCAGATTTTCATATTTACATTCTACGTGTCAAATATCAAAATGTTATAGAAAATATAGTGTAAATAGTACGATACTCCTTCTGAAAATTTAGAAAAGCAACAGCAAAAACGGCGGAGAATCTCTCCGCCGGAAATACTTTCCATAATCTGTCTTTCCCAACTGACATTCCGCCATTGAAATCTCTATCTTCTCAGACTAGAATATTCAGCATAGAAACCGCATAATAATTGCTCAGATTATAAGCTCCGCTCTTGGCAAATGTCGCAAACTGCCGGAAGGAATCTGACATCGCTGACTTGGAAGAAGCAGAGGAAGCGCCACTTGCAGAAGTAGATGTATTAGATCCAGATCCTGTGGTTTCGGAAACAACTTCCTGATCCATGATCTCATTCACTGACATATCAAGAATCGTTGTCGCTTTATCGCCCACACGCTCAGCCATACCAAACTGGCCACCTAGCACATCTTTCACCAGACTTGGGTCTTTCTGCAATGCTTCTCTGAATTTCTCTTCATCCATCTTCAGATTGCCACTGGTATCAATACTAATACCAATCTTAGCCAATCCTTTTTCCGAAGGAATCGTCCGTTTCAGGGATGCCAGCTGAAAAGCAACGGTTGCACTGTGTCCGCTGTTCTTGGATAAATAAGAAATCGTTCCGTTCAGCTTATCCAAAAATTCCTTCGTCGCATCTACCACTTTATCCTCGGCTTCTTCTAGCTTCTTATTCGTAATGGTTCCATCATCCCCAGTAATCTGGGTCTTGGATGCTTCTGCCAGCGCCGAATCATAATTGCTGAAAACATTGTCCTTCTTGCTGGTCTGCAGTTTCGCTGCTGCTGCTTCCAGCTCTTCCAGACGAGTCTGATATTCCATCAGAAATACGGAAGCGCTGCTGGTAGCCTTCGCTGTACTGGAACTGCTAGAAGTCTTGATTCCCAAATCCTCTTTCATCTTATCCGCTTTTGCTTCCGCATTCTCTGTCCAGCTGTTGCTGTTGAGTTTCGAATTTTGATAGCTGTCATAGCCATAACCGTAGCTGTAGTTGGAAGAATATCCATTCACTGCCGCCATGATTTTCTCCTTTCTGGTATCATCGTACCTGATTATACTGGATTCACTTTCATTGGCCTCCCTTTTTTAGGCCTCTGACAGGAATCGATCTACAATATATATATCGGCTTCTCCCTAACAAATGATAAGATATATTTTCCAATTTTCCGGCAGTTCCTACAGTATAGAAACGTTGTTGTAATTCATCGAATCAACATGGCCTCCCGCTCTGCCCCGGTGCCAATGAACTTCACCGGAATACCAATATAATCCTCGATAAATCGGATATAATCTTTGGCTGCCTGGGGAAGTTCTTCAAAACTTTGGCATCCAGCCAACTCCCCGAAATTACCGGCGAGCTCTTTGTAAACCGGTTTTGCACGCCCCAACAGATCAAGATTTGTTGAAAAATCTTCGGTGATTGTCCCGTCACAATCGTAGGCCACGCAAACCTGAATCTTATCAAACCGGCCGATCGTATCCAGATGATTCACTGAAAGTGCTGTCAATCCATTTACTCTCCGAGCATACTTAAGCGCTACCAGATCCAGCCATCCGCATCTTCTAGGCCGTCCGGTAGTAGTCCCATACTCATGTCCAAGCTCCCGAATCCGATCGCCAATACCGTCCAAAAGCTCCGTGACATAAGGACCCTCCCCCACTCTGCTAGAGTACGCCTTGATCACTCCATACACATTGCCGATATCCGCAGTGCTAAGTCCTGTTCCTGTCAAAACACCTCCGATAGTAGGATTCGAAGAGGTAACAAACGGATAAGAGCCGAAATCGATATCCAACAATGTGGCCTGAGCCCCTTCCACCACCATCTTTTTATCTTCTTCCAGCGCCTTGTGCAAAAATGTCAACGTATCACACACATAAGGCTTTAGCTCTTCTGCATAACGGGTGTAAGCCGCCAACAGCTTCTCAAAATCTAGATTCTCATCAATCACCGCGTTTTCTGGATCATAAAATTTCAAAAGCGCCTTCTTCGATTCGGTCAAATACTGTAACTTCTCTGCAAAGCCAGGGGCGTACAGATCTTCCATACGCAAGCCACTGCGCTCATATTTATCACAATAAGCCGGCCCGATGCCTTTGCCGGTTGTTCCAATCTTCGCTGCGCGCAATTTCTCCAAAGCCGCATCCAGCAACTGATGATATGGCAAAATAACATGCGCTTTATCGCTAATCTTCAGATAATGCTCCACATCATAACCATGTGCTTTCAGATTTGCGATCTCTTCCAGCAGGACTTCCGGATTCAAAACCACACCGTTACCGATAACACCGACCGTATGCCCTGACAGAATACCGGACGGAATCAGGTGCATGGCATATTTTATATGATCTACCCTGATAGTATGCCCCGCATTATCTCCGCCGGTGGCACGCACAGCAATATCTGCGTCCGCCGCCAGATAATCAATCACTTTTCCTTTTCCCTCATCCCCATAAAAACATCCGATTACCACATCTGCTTTTGACATCATTCGTCTCCTTCATCATTATACATGAATCTCCGCCTTCATCCCCAGAAGTTCCCGGTTTCTGTCGAGAATCGGCCACACCACCTCAGTCAAAAATTCCTCTACCTGTTGTGGCGCCCGTCCTACATAGCGGGATGGCTCCATACATCTCTGCAATTCTTCCAGGGAAAGACCGAAAGCTGGTTCCGCAGCGATCAACTCTAACAAATTGTTATCCAATCCCTTTTCTTTGACATTACGCCCGGCTTCCATAGACAACCGACGGATCTGTTCATGCAGTTCCTGGCGATCGCCGCCAGCCTTCACAGCATCCATCATAATATTTTCCGTGGCCATAAACGGCAGTTCAGCCATAAAATGCTTCTCGATCACTTTGGGATAAACAACCAATCCATCCACAACATTCAAATACAGATCCAAAATGCCGTCCACTGCCAAAAAACCTTCCGGAATGCTGAGACGTTTATTGGCAGAATCGTCCAAGGTTCGCTCAAACCACTGAGTTGATGCCACCAACATCGGATTGATCACATCACTCATCACATAGTTCGAAAGAGACGCAATCCGTTCACTCCGCATGGGATTGCGCTTATAGGCCATAGCAGACGAACCTATCTGGTTCTTTTCAAAAGGTTCTTCCACCTCTTTTAGATGCTGAAGAAGCCGAATATCATTCGAGAATTTATGCGCGCTCTGAGCGATTCCTGCCAGCACATTGACTACCCGAGTATCTACTTTTCGAGAATACGTCTGTCCTGATACGGGATAACAATCCTGGAATCCCATTTTTTCAGCAATCATCTGATCTGCCTGACGGCATTTCCCATGATCCCCTTCAAACAGCTCTAAAAAACTCGCTTGTGTGCCAGTAGTGCCCTTAGACCCCAGCAGCCGCATAGAACCAAGCACATGATCTAAGTCTTCTAAATCCAGACACAGCTCCTGTAACCACAAGGTTGCCCGCTTTCCCACCGTCGTCGGTTGTGCCGGCTGAAAATGAGTAAAAGCCAACGTCGGCTGATTCTTGTAGTTTTCCGCAAATTTGGCCAATTCTGCCATCACATTGAGCAATTTGCAGCGTATCAGACGCAGCGCCTCCGTCATGATAATAATATCCGTATTGTCTCCCACATAGCATGAGGTAGCTCCCAGATGAATGATTCCTTTCGCCTTTGGACACTGCTGCCCATAAGCAAACACATGGGACATCACATCGTGACGCACCAGACGTTCGCGCTCTTTGGCCACCTCATAGTTAATGTCTTCTGCGTTGGCTTTCAACTCATCGATTTGCTCTTGCGTGATAGGCAATCCCAGCTCCTTTTCTGTCTCTGCCAGGGCAATCCACAGTTTCCGCCAGGTTTTAAACTTTTTATCCGGAGAAAAGAGATACTGCATCTCCTCGCTGGCATAGCGTTCAGACAGAGGGCTTTGATATTTATTGTACATAGTATCCTCCATTATTTTATATAATCCCCGCGGATATCTTCTGCAGGGGGCGTAATTGGATATTCACCAGTAAAACAGGCCGTACAGATCGGCAGACCCTTCGATAACTCTGTCAAACGCTCTGGCCGCAGATAAGAGAGCGTATCTGCACCCAACAGGCGGCAAATCTCCTCCACGGTTCTGCCATGTGCAATCAATTGATCTTCACTGGGAATATCTGTTCCAAAATAGCAGGGATGCAAAAACGGCGGCGCACTGGCTTTGACATGCACTTCCCTGGCCCCCGCCTCCCGCAGCATCCGGACAATCTGATGACTGGTAGTACCGCGAACAATCGAATCATCGATCATAATTACCCGCTTCCCCGCCACTGCCTCTTTCAGAACGTTCAATTTGACCCGTACAGCAGATATTCGGCTGCTTTGTCGGGGCTTGATAAAGGTACGGCCCACATAAGTGTTTTTTACAAATGCCGTACCATAGGGAATCCCGGATTCCATGGAATAGCCCAACGCTGCTGCATTTCCCGACTCCGGAACTCCTACTACCAGATCCGCCTCCACTGGTGAGTCTTTCGCCAGACAACGGCCGGCATAAATGCGGGAATGGTAGACGCTAACCCCGTCAAACACACTATCCGGTCGTGCAAAATAAATATATTCAAACACACATCGCGCCTGCTTCTGCCGATTTGCCAGACACATGGTCTTATCAGAGTGAATGCCGTCTTTGTTGATCGTAACAATCTCTCCTGGTTCCACATCTCGGACAAATACAGCTCCCAGCGTGTCCAAAGCACAACTTTCCGATACCAGAATCCAGGCATTTTCCTTTTTTCCAATGCAGAGCGGCTTAAAACCGAAAGGATCTCGAACACCGATCAATTTGCGGGGACTAGCTATCACCAATGCGTAAGCGCCAGACAACTTTTTCATCGCATTAGCTACCGCGCACTCTACGTTGGCCGTGCGAACTCTCTCACGGGCAATGTGATAAGCGATCACCTCGGAGTCAATTGTGGTCTGAAAGATAGCCCCATTGTATTCCAGCTCCCGACGCAACGCAGGCGCATTGACCAGATTACCATTATGAGCCAGTGCTAAGGTACCCTTTACATAATTGAGCACCAGGGGTTGCGCATTTTCTAGAGTGCTGCTACCAGCTGTGGAATAACGGACATGTCCAACTCCGATATTCCCATAAAGCCCTTCCAGGATCTCCGGGGTAAACGTCTCATTGCATAACCCCATCCCTTTGTGAACATAAACCTTCCCTTTTGGCCCTTTGGTATCGCTGACCGCAATGCCACAGCTCTCCTGCCCCCGGTGCTGCAAGGCAAACAAACCATAATAAATCTCACTTGCCACCGGATTGCCATCCAGATCGTACATGCCAAAAACCCCGCACTCTTCATGAAGATTCTCGCCCGCAAGCGCTTCTCTCTCGTCCTTCATCGGTTTACCCTCTCATTTACTCAATTCCCAGGCGACGGAACACTTCCTTATAGGCATCTTCTACATTTCCCAGATCCCGGCGAAAACGATCCTTGTCCAGCTTTTCATGGGTCACCTTATCCCACAAACGACAGGTATCTGGAGAAACTTCGTCTGCTAAGATGATCGTTTTGTCAGCCAGTCTACCAAATTCAATCTTGAAATCAATCAGATCAATTCCTAAACCAGAAAAATATTCCTGCATTACCTGATTGACAATAAATGCATATTTTGTGATAATATCTATCTCTTCCTGAGTGGCCAGCTTTAAAGCCAATGCATAATAGCTGTTAATAAACGGATCGTGCAGATCGTCATTTTTATAACTGAACTCCAAAGTCGGACAGGCCAGCTGAATCCCCTCTTCCATCCCCAGCTTCTTGGCAAAACTGCCAGCAGAATAGTTGCGGATAATCACTTCCAGAGGTACAATCTCCACTTTTTTCACCACCGTCTCCCGATCATTCAATTCCTCTACCAGATGAGTGGGAACTCCTTTCTGTTCCAATAACTTGAAAATATGATTCGTCATACGGTTGTTGATCGCACCCTTACCGACGATAGTCCCCTTCTTCTGACCATCAAAGGCAGTGGCATCATCTTTGTAAGATACAATCAGCTGTTCGGGATTCTCTGTTGTGAAAACCTTTTTTGCCTTGCCCTCATACAACAATTCTTTTTTTTCCATAGTATTTACCTGTCCTTTTTGATTAATTAGCGATAATAGGGTGTCTTGATTCAGTGAGATTATAATATATCAGATTTATAATTGCAATAGATTATTTATGATTCGTCTCAAGGCTCTCTGTCCTTTTTTCTTTCACGATGTATTTTTAGAAAATGAAAAAGTTTAACTATTGGCGATCCGAAATCAAATCCTGCCGGTGATAAAACTGCAATTCCCAAGTTTGGGGGCAAAAGCGAAAACCGTAAGTGTTTTCCCGGCTATTTTGAGGAAATACCCACTCAATCTGGCAATTTCGTTCATACTGTAGGATACGAAAACCGATTCCTCTTTCCCTTAAAATGTTGGGAACCAAAAAGGTCGTCTCCACTGCCAATACGGCGAGGACGGCATAACGCAGACAACACGAATGTGTTTTTGCTGCTTTTTTAATTTGTCGTTTTCGCCAATCGCATTTGCCCTGATTTGATTGGCGCCAGTTTTTCATCTGCTCTTGTCACATCCTCTCCTTTGACCTGTAAACCAACTTTCCTTTTTCCCTCGAAATCATACTACCCTCTATCATTTTTACATTATGCATGATATTTTATAGATAATCAACGAAAAATTTTATATCTTTTATAAAATTTTTTAAGCAATAAAAAAGGTGTTGCAAAAGAAATCCTCCGTCATTTCTCATATCCCATGTCCGGCTGTTCACGAACACATTGTCTGATATTGACGGACTTTATCCGTGAAACGCAGACTATGTGTAAGGAAAATCATCCGAACACAGGATATAAAAACGGCGGAGGACTTCTTTTGCAATATCCTCTTTACTACTTATCGTTTTCCTGCTTTACTTGCTTTCATCGGAAGCTCTGGAGGCATCATCACCAGTCAGGTCTTCGACCCCGTCTTCCACATCATCGATCAGCCCTTCAATGACACCGGGACTGCTCTCCTGGTTACGGGAACCGTTCCCATCATCGGTTTTGTTGCTGCCGGAAGTACTACTCGAAGTACTGCCAGTACTCTCCTTATTCGATCCGGTCGTAGACTGAGTCGTCTGCGCCGCGCTGGTGCCAGCAGTCGTGTTATCCTGATTGCTCCCACATGCTGTCAGACAAAAAATAGCCAGCAAAGACAGCAAAAGCAATACTGACATCGTCATTTTCTTCATAATCCTGTTCTCCTTTCTGTTGTTATCCGATTTTAGTATGATGCAAAAGAGATGGTTTTATGAAAAAAACAGGCATGGAAAGTAATTAACTCTTTCCATGCCCGGAAATTTTTAGAAAATAATTATAATCGGTTTCTTAAGTGGCTGAGTCAATTACATCAGCCATTGTATAAAGCCCTGGCTTTCTCCCTTTTAAAAATCGTGCCGCCTCCAAAGCTCCCTTGCCAAAAATTGCTTTGGAATATGCTGTATGACTAAAAGAAATCACCTCATCTTGTCCGGCAAAAATCACTTCATGTTCTCCCACAATCGTACCACCACGGACAGACTGGATCCCAATCTCCTTTGCTGTACGCCTTACCTGCTCTGCAGAACGGTCATATTTATAATGATACGCATTCCCCATTGCCTCATTAATAGAATCTGCCAGAGCTAATGCGGTACCACTGGGCGCATCCACTTTGCGATTGTGGTGCTTCTCTAAAATTTCCACATCAAAACCCGCTCCGGCCAACACTCTAGCCGCATCTTGAAGCAACTTCAAAAGAACATTGATCCCCAAAGACATATTGGCAGAACGCAATATTGCCGTCTTCTCTGCCATCTTTTGTACCTTTTCTACCTGCTCCTGAGAAAGCCCAGTAGTACATAATACCAAAGGCATCTCTCTTTTCCCACAATATTCCAACAGATGATCCACCGCCTTTGCCGAGGCAAAATCCACTATCACATCCGCTTCTACATTACACTGTTCTAGACTCTGAAACACGGGATATCCCAGGTTTACCTGATCATCTGGATCAATTCCAGCCACGATTTTTATATCTTCCATATCCTCAGCTAACCCGGAAATCACGCGTCCCATAGCGCCGCTGCATCCATGCATGATAATTCTGGTCATTCTCTTTTGCTCCTCTCTTACAGAATTCCGTAATCCTCCATCGCCTTTGCCAGACGTTTCTGATTCTGAGGCTCCATCTCTGTCAGAGGCAAACGTAACGGGCCAACCTCCTTGCCCATCAGATTCATAGCCGCTTTGACAGGAATCGGATTCACTTCACAAAACAGGGCGCTGATAAGTGGTACTGCCTGTAATTGCAGTTCACAACTTCTCTTCACATCTCCTTTAAAATAAGACGCACAAATCTCATGTGTCTGCGCTGGTGCCACATTAGAAAGTACGGAAATCACTCCCTTGCCGCCCAGAGAAAGCAGAGGAACGATCTGGTCATCGTTGCCTGAATACAAGTCTACTTTGCCTTCCGCCATATGCATAATCTCTGCAATTGCTGAAAAATTTGCACTGGCTTCCTTGACTCCCACTATGTTGGGAACCTCTGTACATAGCTTTACTATCGTCTCTGGCTTCATCGTTACTCCAGTTCTTCCAGGAATATGATACAACAAAATCGGGATTTTCACTGACTCTGCCACTGCCGTATAATGGGCGATCAACCCAGCCTGTGTCGCTTTATTATAATAGGGAGTAACCACTAAAAGACCATCGGCGCCGACTTCCTGAGCGGCTTTTGATAAATGAATCGCCTCTCTGGTTGAATTGGAGCCAGTTCCTGCAATAACCGGAATTCGTTCTTTCACTACCTGACAGGTAAATCTTATCACCTCTATATGTTCCTCATGGCTCATCGTTGAGGATTCCCCGGTAGTGCCACAAGAAATAATGGCATCCGTACCTCCGGCTATCTGCTCCTCCAACAATTCCTCCAGCTTATTATAATTCACCTCACCATTCTCATAAAACGGGGTAATCAACGCAACGCCTGCGCCTTCAAAAATTGCCATCATCATATCCTCCTGTCCATCTGTCTAATCTTACGGATCTACGGGAATAAAAAAGGGAAGCCTTGTCAGATAGCTCCCCAAAAAAGATATTATACTCTTATCATCTTCTTCAAGCAGCTCTCCATCCGACCACAAGCACTCCACCCGGTCCCGGATGACAGTCACAAAGTTCTTCACCTTGTGCCCAGACAAATGCCTCCAGTTTGCATTCGTCTTCGGCGTCCGCCCTTTCTTCTGCCTTCCTCTGTCTCTGGAACATCCAGCAGCCTACTCATGCTTCACGCAACCTCTACTTATCTAGTTTCTCTTCCTGTCTTTTACAGTTATAAAGATACTACCATCAGCAACCGATCTTGTCAACCAAAATTTGCTCAGTCCCGAACCGGCTCAATTCTTGTAATCCGCTCAATCTGATCCGCCATTGTTGCCAATCTTTCCGGAAGCACTCGCCCGGTGAGAATCACATCCGCCTCTCCCCGGTTTTCTAACAATTGCTCCAGTTCCGATTCCATTAAAATATCCTGCTCCACAACCCCCAATACTTCATCTAAAATTAACAGTCCGCATTCTCCGGTAGTCAGCACCTTCCTGGCAAAATTCACGCCATTGCGAATATTCGCCGATTCTTCCTGCCTAGCTAAATCGGACAACTGATCAAAATCACATCCGGATTTCTCAAAACGAAAAATTCGCATCTCCGGCTCCAACCGTTCCATCATCTCGGATGTCTGATTTCCCTTCAAGAATTGAATTACCGTTACTCGCTGCTGCCTGGCCAAGGCTCCCAACCCTTTTCCTAATGCCATAGCCGTCTTTCCTGAACCCTCACCATAAATAATTTCTATTTTACCTGTATTCATTTTTTTACTCCTCTGTATTTCCTGTAGCCTCAACAATCAGGAAACAATGCTCTCGTCTCCGCACTCCAGCTTGCTAATAGACACCTCGTAGGCCACTCTCTTTTCGCATTCTGTCTCCGAAAGTTTTTTGGTATACTCCCGGCTTTGCACCCTGCCCCAAACCCTTACCCGCGTTCCCACTTCAAATCCAGAAGCAAAGCGGGCATTTCGTCCCCAGGCAATACAAGGAATATAATCTGATTTTCCATAAGGACGGTTTACTGCCAGTAACAAATCCGCAATTTCCCGCCCCAAAGGTGTTTTCCGGTAAATCGGAGCCTTACAGATATATCCATCCAGGAATATCTGATTCGTCTTTGTGTAATCGGTAAATTCCTCCATAAAGTTAATTTCCCGCACAAATACAGACAATACCAGACGATTTTTGACCCCTTCATGCCGATTATAAGAACGGAACTGACCAATCGCCTCCACGGTGCATCCCCGATAATCCTCCTGCACCCGGATCAACCGTTCCGAAATCATCAGCGGAATAATATCTGCCTGTTCACTCAAACGGTTCACTGCCACTTCCACCACATAAAATCCCTCGCCAAACACCTCGTGACTAAAGGTGAATCCAGAAATGATCTCTCCAATTACACTAACCTTGTTATTTTCAATCACTTTTTCTGCCATGGTACTTCTCTCCTCTTCCTTTTTCATATTCATTATCTTGTTCCATCGCGGCATACAGATAGTCTGCCCTCTTAAATATGTCTATGAAAAAGAAAACGCAGATATGAAGATTTTCATTCGCCAAATCATGACACATTTCTAAGCATACCGTTATTTCTTAAAGGATGCCCGTTTCCGCAAAGTCGGATCCAAAATCTTTTTACGGATTCTTAAATTCGTTGGCGTTACTTCTAGAAGCTCGTCGGTATCAATAAATTCCAGACACTGCTCTAGACTCATCTCCTTTTTTGGTACCAACTTCAAAGCCTCATCTGCACTCGAAGAACGAGTATTCGTCAGCTTCTTGGTTTTACATACGTTCACTTCGATATCCTCAGCTTTCGGATTTTGCCCGATCACCATACCGCCATAAACTTTCTCTCCCGGCCCCACGAACAACAGTCCTCTCTCCTGAGCGTTAAAAAGACCGTACGTGATCGTCTCTCCACTTTCATAAGCTATCAAAGAACCCGTCTTTCGATAATTCAAATCCCCTTTATAAGGCGCATAATCATCAAAAATAGTATTCATAATACCGTTACCCTTAGTATCGGTCAAAAATTCGCCCCGATAACCAATCAGCCCCCGGGAGGGAATCGCAAATTCCAAACGGGTATAACCACCACTTACTGGACTCATACCCTGCAGTTCTCCTTTGCGGGATGTAAGTTTCTGAATCACGGTTCCGGTAAATTCCTCTGGCACATCAATATAGGCCAATTCCATGGGCTCTAACTTCTGATTTCGCTCATTGTATTTATATAATACTTCCGCCTTACTGACAGCAAACTCATAACCTTCCCGGCGCATATTCTCGATCAGTACCGACAAATGCAGCTCTCCCCGACCAGATACCTTAAAACAATCCGGAGAATCCGTCTCCTCTACCCGCAGACTCACATCCGTATTCAATTCTCGGAACAACCGCTCCCGGATATGGCGGGAGGTGACATACTTACCCTCCTGACCTGCCAGCGGACTGTCATTTACTATAAAGTTCATGGCAATTGTCGGTTCGGAAATTTTCTGAAAAGGAATAGACTCCGGATTTTCCGGAGAACAAATCGTATCTCCAATATGCAAATCGGTGATTCCGGACACAGCTACAATGTCCCCCACCGTTGCCTCTGGCACTTCCACCCGGTTCAATCCATCAAACTGATATAATTTACCGATCTTTACTTTGCGCAGCTTGTCTGGATCGTGATGGTTAACAATCACACATTCCTGGTTGACCCGAAGCGTACCATTATCAATCTTCCCAATACCAATTCTGCCAACATATTCATTATAGTCAATCGTACTGACAAGCACCTGGGTATCTGCTTTTGGATTCCCCTCCGGAGCTGGAATATAATCTATGATAGTCTCAAACAATGGTCTCATATCTTCTTCCGGATCCGTCAGTTCCTTCTTGGCAAACCCGGCCCTCGCCGAAGCAAATACAAACGGACAATCCAGTTGTTCATCCGAAGCATCCAAATCCATAAATAACTCCAGAACCTCGTCAATGACTTCCTCCGGTCTCGCCTCCGGACGATCAATCTTATTCACACAGACAATTGCTGGTAAATCCAGTTCTAATGCTTTCTTCAACACGAACTTGGTTTGAGGCATCGGTCCTTCATAGGCATCCACTACGAGAATGACGCCATTCACCATCTTAAGCACCCGCTCCACCTCTCCACCAAAATCAGCATGTCCGGGAGTATCAATAATATTAATCTTAATATCTTTATAAAAGACGGCGGTATTTTTGGAGAGGATGGTGATCCCCCGTTCCCGCTCAATATCGTTGGAGTCCATTACCCGCTCCACAATTTCCTGATTTGCGCGAAACACCCCGCTACTCTTCAGTAATTCATCAACCAAAGTGGTCTTTCCGTGATCCACATGGGCAATAATCGCTACATTTCTGACATCTTCTCTTTTCATCATTTCTCCTCCAAAAGAGCTAAGAACACGATGCCGGTCCTTAGCTCCTGGTAATCTACAATTTATTAATATAGCATTTTCAGAGAAAGAATGCAAGTAATTATTTATAAATCGTGAAATCATGGGTCACAAATCCATATCAAAATAGAATCAATTCCCCTTTTGCCATTCCATAATACACCAACCCTTCATCCTCGATCTGCGCTTTGCCAGCCGTCCGTTCTGTCACCTGAGCAATCAATTGTTCTGCCTTATTAAGCGGCGCCAACATCGTTATCGCCACCTGGTCCGTATATTCTGTATTCAAAACGGGGATTTCCCATTGACCCGCCACATATTGAATCTTACCAATCCCATTATAATCCGTAAAAATCCGTAGCTGACGACCGGAAAGTCTCTCCACCACCACACTGTGACGCAATCCTTCCTGCACAGCACCAGAATATGCCCGTACCAATCCACCTGTCCCTAGTAATGTGCCTCCAAAATAACGGGTTACCACCACACAAGCGTCCCGGATTCCTTCACCCAAAAGAACGTCCAACATCGGCCGGCCCGCTGTCTGTGCCGGTTCTCCATCATCACTGCAACGGCTTAACTGTCCCTGTTCCCCGATAACCCATGCATAACAGTTATGCCGGGCGTCCCAATATTTTTTCTTTATTTCCTCCACAAATGCTACTGCTTCCTCTTCTGACTTTACTGGTCTGGTCGTGGCTATAAAACGAGATTTTTTCTCAACAATCTCTCCTTCCCCGCCCAAATACAGAATCTTACAGGCTTCCATTATTTTGCTGCTCCTCCTCTGTCCATGATTTTTATTGAATTGTACCACAATTTTTGTTATAATGATATCCGGGTTTTCTATTTGCACCCTCTGGAAGGAGGCTTTTTATGAATTATGGAAAAAGTGCTACTGAAAAAAAGATAAAAGCGGCCAGTTCCAATGCCGAAAAATATACTTCTCGCATATTACTGACCATTTTTAAAACCTGCTTTATCTTTTGCCTGTTTACGGTCTTGGTGATTATGAGCACGGGTATTGGCATGTTTATGGGTATTATTGACAGCGCTCCCGACATTGATGTGGAAAGCATCGTTCCCATGGGTTATGCCACCACCATCTATGACAGCGCAGGCAATTTGACTGATACTCTAGTCATGGCAGGTGCCAACCGGGAGGAAGCCTCCTATGATGAGTTTCCCAAAGATCTCATCAATGCCTTTGTCGCTATTGAAGATTCCCGTTTCTGGAAGCACAATGGTATCGACCTACGCTCGATTTCCCGCGCCGCCTACGGCGTTCTGACCGGAGAAAATCGCGGTGGAGGCAGCACTATCACACAGCAGCTAATTAAAAACAATGTGTTTAATGGCGGTATGGAATCCAGTTTTGGCGCCAAGCTTGAGCGAAAACTTCAAGAACAGTATTTAGCGCTCCAGCTCAGCAAATCCATGGATAAAGAACTGATTTTAACCAACTATTTAAACACTATCAACCTGGGGAATAACGCCCTGGGCGTCAAAGTAGCAGCACGCAGGTATTTTGACAAAGAGGTGTCCGACCTTACCTTGTCTGAGGCCACTGTTTTGGCTGGCATTACCCAAAGTCCTTCCCGTTTTGACCCCATCTCCCATCCGGAAAACAACGCGGAAAAACGGGAAATTATCTTGCAATATATGTATGATCAGGGTTACATTGACAAGGCTCAGCAAGAAGAGGCCCTGGCTGACGACGTATATTCCCGAATTCAGAATGTCAATATCGTGACCCGGGAAGCCGCCACCACTCCTTACAGTTATTTTACAGACGAGCTTATCCAGCAAGTAAAAGGTTCCTTGATGGAAAAGCTGGGCTATTCCGAGACACAGGCGCATAACTTACTCTATGGTGGCGGATTGCAGATCCAGACCACTTTGGATCCCGCGATTCAAGCCATTGTGGATGAGGAGGTCAACAATCCTGCCAATTATCCTGCTACCCGTTATTCGGTAGAGTATCGTCTCTCTGTAACCCATACGGATGGGACAACGGAACATTTTTCAGAAAAAGACATTCAAAGCTGGCACAAGCATACGCTTCAGGATTCCTTTGACGGACTTTATAACTCAGAAGATGCTGCCCAAGCAGATGTGGATGCCTACAAAGCCTGGCAACTCGCCGAGGGCGATGTTATCATTGGAGAAAAGCTGACTAAAGTTCTTCAGCCGCAGGTATCCTTTGTGATTATGGATCAGCGAACAGGACAAGTCAAAGCGATCAGTGGCGGCCGTGGCCAAAAGACTGACAGTCTCACTTTAAACCGTGCCACCGGCACTACCCGGCAACCAGGTTCCACCTTCAAAGTAATCACGGCTTTTGCCCCTGCCATTGATACGTGTGGCGCCACTTTGGGCACCGTCTACTATGATGAGCCTTTCACTGTAGGCACCAAGACCTTTTCTAATTGGTATAGCCAGGGTTATCTCGGTTACTCCAGTATTCGGGATGGTATTATTTATTCGATGAATATTGTGGCCGTCCGCTGTCTGGTAGAGACTGTAACTCCTCAACTTGGTGTGGAATATGCCAAAAATTTTGGAATTTCCACTCTCACCGACACCGATTTGAATGCCGCCACTGCTCTGGGAGGACTCACCAGAGGTGTCACGAATCTCGAATTGACAGCCGCCTATGCTTCCATTGCCAATGACGGCATCTATACCCGACCGGTGTTTTTTACCAGGATTCTGGATCACAACGGCAAAATTCTGATTGATAATGAGCCGGAAACGCATCGAGTGTTGAAAGACTCCACAGCATTTCTCCTGACTGATGCTATGGCAAGTTCCATGGAAAGCAACCGCAAGTTTGCCCGCTCCGGTGTCAGTGTCAATTCTACCAGTGTAGCGGCCAATATTCCCGCCATGTCCAATGCTGGCAAAAGCGGCACTACATCTAATAATGTAGATATTTGGTTTGTCGGTTATACCCCTTATTATACGGCTGGTATCTGGGCCGGCTGCGACAGCAATCAACGACTGGGGGGGCGGAATGGCAATACTTCTTTCCATAAAGCCATCTGGAGAAAGATTATGACACGGCTGCATGAGAATTTGGCTGATCCTGGTTTTGAGATTCCGGACAGTATCGAGACTGCAGAAATCTGCCGTAAATCCGGAAAACTAGCCATTCCTGGTGTCTGTTCTAGTGACCCTCGGGGCAATGCCACTTACACAGAGTATTTTGCCAAAGGCACAGTACCCACCGAAGTCTGCGATACTCACGTTCGCACCACTGTATGTGCATCCTCCGGACTGTTGCCTGGAACCTTCTGTCCCCGTGCCACTCGGGTTCGTATTACCCTTCCTGCCGACACAGAAGGCAGTACGGATGACTCTGCCTTTGCATTGTCTTCCCGCCGTTGTCCCGGACATGCTGCTACGGTTATTCCTCCGGAAGGCGAAGGAGAATCGGCCGCTCCAGAAAGTCAGGAAAGCAGTGAACCAAAACCTATTGGGCCTGGATATGTATCTCCTGGAGCTGGTTATTCTGGTTCCGCCATCTCAAAAGGCCCTGGCCAGGATTAAAGATATTTATTCGTTTTCAGCATAATATAGCGAGAGTGTTACCAAATAAGTCCTCCATCATTTCCTTATTCTGTGTCCGGCTGTTCTTGTACACAGGGATAAGAAAATGACGGAGGACTTATTTGACGACCAATATCATGGATGATGGATGATGAAGGAAATTTCCTGATTTTTTCTAAAAACGAAACTATATAAACTTACTTCGCTCAGACCAGTGTCTTTTGGATATAAGTAGTGGCAAAAGGTACGCCAAGAAAGAGAAAAGAAAAGCAATGGGAAGTCGTCTGTTCCTTTTTTCCGGTTTCGAGATTAAGAATTCCTAAAACCCCTGAATTTAAGGACTTCTAAATCTCTGCAAAGTCAAAATATCCACAGACGACTTCCCATTGCTTTTCTTTCCTCTTCTTTGGCTGCTTTTCTCGTTTCTTTATCTAAATAATTGAATTGTCCCCCTTGTCAAGGACATTTTTCATTTTTCTCTCTTAGTTTTTCATTTTAGGCTTAAAAGCCAGAGAACCCAGATATCCAAAGATGATTGCCCCGGCGATTCCCGCTGAAGCTGCTGTCAAACCGCCTTTAAAGATTCCCAAAAAACCATCTTCTCCTAGACTCTTGGCCACTCCCTTCCACAAGGTATTTCCAAAACCCAAAAGTGGTACCGAAGCCCCGGCTCCCGCCCACTCAGCAAATGATTCATAAAGACCCAACCACCCTAAAATCGCTCCTGATACCACTAAAAGCACCATCACTCGACCTGGCATCAATTTTGTCTTATTCAGCAAAATCTGTATCAATGCACAGATTCCTCCGCCAACTACAAACGCTTTCACCAATTCTGTCATTTTTTCTTTTTTCCTCCGTTTCTTTCCAAAATCACTCCATGGGCAATGCCGGGAATACTCTGCCCTTCATTATAGCTAACTGTAGACAGAAGAGCGCCCGTAGGCACAAACAATACTCGTTTCCACTCTCCCTGAAGCATCCGGGGAAGAATTCCTGCGCATAGGGTAACCGCAGCGCAGCCACAGCCGCTGCCTCCCGAATGAGTATCTTGTGTCTGATTATCATAGATCTCCAAACCGCAGTCCATATGCTTTTCTGAGAGATCATGCCCATCATTTTTCATAAAATCCAACAGTATCTTTCTTCCAATCTCGCCCAAATCTCCAGTGATAATCTTATCATACCAACTCTCATCCACGTCAAAATCCTTAAAATTCTGAGTAATGGTATCCCATGCTGCCGGTGCCATGGCCGCTCCCATATTCATAGAATCTTTGGTTCCCAAATCCACCATTCGACCTGTAGTGATTCCTGTAACCTTTACTTGTGTATCGACACCTTTTGCTGACAGTATGAAAGCGCCGCAGCCCGTGACGGTCCAGGTTGTGCTCTGAGGTCTTTGATTGCCGTATCCCAAAGGGAAACGAAACTGTTTCTCTGCTGTGGCATAATGGCTTGAAGCCATTGCCATTACCTTATCCGCATGGCCAGCGTCCACACACATGGCTCCTAGTCCCAATGCTTCCCCGATCGTTGAACAGGCGCCATAAAGTCCAAAAAGAGGAATCTCAAGATCCACGGTTCCAAAGGAAGTGGCAATCAACTGGCCCAGCAAATCTCCGGCAAAAAGATAGCGGATATCCTTTCGATGAATATCCCCCTTTTCCAATGCCAGATCTGCCGCCTGCTTCTGCATGGCAGATTCTGCCTGTTCCCAATTTTCTGAGCCAAACATCGGATCTTGTTCCACTACATCAATTGCCTTTCCCAGCGGACCTTCCCCTTCCTTTTTTCCGGCTACTGATGCCATGCCTGTAATATATACTGGATGTTCAAACAACAGACTTGCTTTTCCCTTTTGCATAAATTCAGCTCCTTTTTCTGCAAATCTTTATCGGTATTACTTTGTCCATTTTTCTTTATCATATGCAAATTGATTTTCCCAAATAAAATCCCTCAACAATTTTTTCACAAAAAAGAAGCAATAGAAAATGGTCTACTCCTTTTTCCATTGCTTCTTTCCCCTTTTCTGGGTACTTTCTAAAAATGACGTATCACCTCAAAACGTTGCAACTCCACTTCTTCCTGATCTTTAATGCCGGCCTTGCGCTTTGCAATTCCAATCTGTTCCTGAACACTGTCCACACCGTCCAAATCTGGTAGCAGCAATCCCTGACTGTTCTCTTTTGATACTATCACTCCATATTTTTTTTCATCCAGTTCTTCTACAGAATTCACCTTCTCTAATTTTCCCAGCACATCTACGGTGATCGTCAGACGATCCAGCTCTTCTGGTCCCACTGGCTGAAACCGAGGATCCCGAGAACAGGCGCTGACCGCGTTATAGATGATTTCCTCTGCCACAGAGTTTTCCGCCGCCTGAACCGTCCCCACACATCCCCGCAAGCTGTCATTTTCTTTCAAAGAAACGAACACTCCTGCCTGCTGCTGATACAATTCTTCCGGTAATCCTGCGGGAACCGGAATCACCTGACCGGTACGAGTATACTCTTCCACTGCTCTGCGTGCCAGCGCCACATAAGCATCCTGCTTTCGGATCTGACTGGCCACTCGTTCCCTTTCTTTTTTCTCATGCTGCTCTTTAAAATTTCTCTGAGGATTCTCTTTACGCGCTAGATATTCACAAACTCCGTAACCGATTCCGAATGGACCTTCGTAGGAAAGATGTCGGGCAATAATTTCTGTTCGATCAAGAGTTCCCGCCATCATAGTAAGCGCACGGTGTCCACACTCTCCTGCCTTATTGCACAGATTCTCTGGAAACTCCAGGAGTTCTCCAAAAGCTCCTTTTCCCAGAACGTACATAACACGACTGTCATATTCTGGTCCTTCTTTTTGAAATCCATAGGGCCCTTCTATCTTCAATTTGTGAGACAAATCTCCGCTTGCAATTACCACAATATTTCTTTCCAATTTCTCTGCTACACTCTTTATGCATTGCCCCAGTTCATAATGCTTCATCAAAGACAGTCCCGAAAGTCCGATTCTCACCAGCCGGTAATTCTTCCAGACTTGATTTACAAAATACAGTGGAACCATCGTCCCATGGTCCAATTGTGGATCAATCTCTCCCTGGATTCCTGCCGGCAGCTTCTTTGTCTCCGCCACTTGGCAAAGCAGTTCTACAAACTCTTCATCATAAGAAATCTCCATGCCAATCTGTTCGGCTCCATATTTGGCAAAGTTTCCTTTTGCCTCGCTCCCTGGAGAAATATGAAAATAATTTGCATACATAACCTGATGCGGCGAAATCAACACAATTGTCTCTGGCTTCTGTTCACCAATTCTCCGCGCAACTTCCTGACAAGCATCTACTGTCTTCTGAATCTTCTTTTCCTGCCCTCTTCCGATCTCCGGCACAATCACGGCCGGGTGCGGAACCACAAATGCTGCCTGAACTCCCATAAAACTACTCCTCTTCCCTCATAATAATGTGACTTCTATTTTTACTCCTCTGATCAGGGGATCCAAACTCCTCCCTCACCGACGTAATATCCATCCGGCGTTCGGGTATTAGCCATCAGAGCACCGTCTTCACCACAATAATACCAATTTTGATTGTTCCAAATCCAACCATAACGTATATATCCCGATTCATTAAAGCAATACCACTTGCCATCAATACAAAGCCAACAGTTATATGGATAACTTCCATCTGCATATTGATACCACCAGCCATATTGATCCAGACACCAGTGATTGCCGGACCCGGTTATCACTCCTGGACTCCTACCCGATCCGCCAGAGCTTCTAACGCCTGGTCCGCCACTTTGTTCTCCATAATAAGAGCTGCCAGACATCCCTGGCCCCCGGCTATCGTTATAAAAACTATCGCCAGGCCCATCATAAGAATAGCTGTCGCTCAAGTCATCTGCTTCTGCAGCAGAAACATACCAACTGTCTGAGCTAATCCAATCTCCTTTCTCCGAACCACTGCCTACGGCTCTCACCTCAAAATAATAATCTCCGCGTCGGGTAATACTGCCGCCAAAATGGTAATAATTGTCATTCGCTGTTCGGGTGGAAGTCACAGAAGAATTCCCCCGATACAGACGAACCTCATATCGTTTCGCCCGGGGATTATTGTCCCATGCAGCTGTTCCATCCGATTCCTCCCACCGGGCTCCTGTTAGCGTCAAATCCCCATTCTCAAGTCTATCCAGCTTTATGGTTACAACCAAAGTCTCCTTATTATCTTTCCTGCGCGCTGTCACATAAGAAGCCGCGTCACCAGTGAAGCGAAAAGCCCCCTTGCTAGTCTCAGCAAAATAATAACCACTATCCGCATATAATTCTACTGACACCCGCGGTGTCATGCCACCCATCCAGTCATCATTCTCATTAAGCACCTCTGCCGTTCCAACCCGAAAATTCCCACCATCTGCAGATATGCTGACCTGTCCCCCACTGTTTCCCGGAACAATGTCAGAAGAGACATTCAAACAGATCTCCGTAATTCCGGTACGTGTCTCTGCTGCCTGTGTCGACAAACCATTTATGGCAAATAAAACCAGCAATAAACCGATCGAACAAATTCGAAAAACTTTCCTTCTTGTCCCGACTTTCTTTCTCATGCCATTCCTCCCTTCTGTTAAGAAAATACTAAAGTTATCTTAACATGGAAAACTGCCTTTATCAAGACAGCTTTTTTCCGCTATATACTTTGCCTTTTCAAATTCCTACCCTGGCACCATATCCATTCAATATTTTGTTCTTTTTGCATACATGATTTTAAATAATTTCGCAATCTCCGAATACTTTCCTCATAAAAATTTTATTTACCCAATTCCCGTATTCTAAATTGCCAAAATCGCAGTAAACGCGAACAGAGGCGCTTGATTTTGCGCCTCTGCCAAATAATGTATAAAGATTATATCTTCCTATCCAATGAACTACCCGATTTCTTCAAACTAGCTTCCACAGATTCCCTGGAGATATCCTCGTATCTTTACTTCAATGTCCGAAAATAATTTATTTCCAGCAGATCATCATATGCGCTTAGCTGATTTTCCTGTTCCGGTGTCAAGTCTGAAAAGCACACTTCCCGCTGATGCTGTTTTTCCAATTGCCGCAGATAATACAATGCTTCACCTTCCATGACTTTGATACAATACTTACAGAACTTTCTTCGTACAATATCCTTCTCCTGTCTGGTCAATTCCAAAGGGGATCACCTCCCCTCTGCATAAAAGCCATAGTAAAAAGTGCCCGATTCTCCCTTTTATACCTAGAAGAACTGGTTTGAGCGAAATAATCGAAATTTTTGAAATTTTGTTGATTTTTTTCCCTTTTATATCTACTTGCTCCCTTCCTATACCTTTAATGGCCATAAGAAGGTGGCGCACGGATTTTACTTTTATGACGAATAATGTCGACAAAAAAAGAAACACCGAGACGCTTATTAGGCTTCCCAGTGCTTTTCCCAAAATGAATGATACAAAAATGCAGTTTTATAAGATATACCAATTTAAATTTTTGATAATAATTGCCCATTGAAATATTTCAGAATTTCTTAGCATTTATTCCGCAGTTATTACTTCAAACGATTTAACAATTTCCGACAATTATCTAAAAACAAAAAAAGAACCAGCAGGTAGCTATCATTCTCCTTACTGGTTCTTTTTCTTCATTTACTATTATCTATAATTAATACAAACAAATCAAAAATGTTCACCGAAAATAATGAATTAAAAATTTTCAGAGATATTTTCACTTGGTTTGTTTTTAAATTAACAAAGTGTTATAATTCTGTTCTTCCATTTCCTCGCTCAGATGACCGTCTATCTCCATTTCCGGCAGCTTGGCCACAAGCTCCGTGATTATTTCCATCGCCTGCAGATTCCCTTTTATGTCAGGGATATACTCTAAAATGTCAAGGTCAATCCTGTTCCCGGATAAAATATCCATCCCCACATTCCGCAACCGTCAGCGTCACTTCTGTTTCCGCCTGCTCCTGGGATAAGGACACCGGCTCTTTTTCCCTTGCCTCACGCACTCCCTCCAGATAGTCCTCCTCCTGCGGAAGATAAATTTCAAGCGTTCCCGTCCGTTGTGCGGTGATCGGGTTTATATCCACTTTCACGCCGCCGATATGGAACGCATCCCCGTTAAATGTATCAAACAGGACATCTTCACGCTCACTCGTGGAAAGCTCCACCACCACGTCAAGGTCAGAGCCTTCCTGCTCTAATCCCCGGCAACGGCTCCCCACTACTGCCACGTCCACAATCTCCGCATCAATGCCGGATTCATCTAACTGCGCCTGCACATGGCATTTTACAGTTTCCTCTATCTCTGCCGGGTTCATTTCGCTGATCTCATGGAACAGCTCATTGGTCTTTGCCTTAAAGTTTTCCACCACGTTTCCCTGTGCCTGCGGTTCGATTGCGTTTGCCGCTTCCACTTTTTCCATCAATCCATCATAATCAATCGGTGTCAGCTCATCATTGTCAAAGGGATTGTCTTTCAAATCCGTCAGAATATCGTCAAGGGCTTCTCTGATACTGACATCGGGATTGTCATATACACCCCCGTCTATCTCCTTATAATCTGCCCCCATAATGGAATAGTCATAACCACCGTCAACCTCCTGAATACTGATGAAGCGGTCTGCTATCTGGAAAGCAAGCTCTGTTTCCTGCTCCCCTTTTAAGGATTTCTTCATCTGTGCAAGCACCTGGTCTTTTTCATCTCCAAGGTCAATGATTTCGTCCTCATCCTCAAAATCCTCAAATGCCTGTGCTTTATCCGCTTTCTCCGGCTTATTCTGTTCAGATTGCGGCTCTGCCTGCTTTGTTTCCGGCGTTTCTTCTTGCTGCGGCTCTGGCCGTTCTGTTTCCTGATGTTCTTCCTTCTCCGGTTTTGGCTGTTCTGTTTGCGCTGGTTCCGGCTTCGGCTGTTCCATTTCTGCCTGCCCCGGCTCTGACTTCAAATCATTCTGCCTTGCAGAATGATTGACATCATGTCTAGAAGTAGCCTGTACTTCCTCCTGTGGCACTTCCGGCTCTGTTCCTTCCTTTTCCTGTTCTTCCACGCCTTCCAGTTCCCGCATGAAATCAGGAAGCCCGGTAAAGCCGAATGAATCTACAAAGTGTGCGCTGTTCTTCCCATCCTCATGCAGCACAACTATATCGCTGACAGAGAGGGAATGCCCCTTATAATCTGCCGGGTGGTCTATATTGAATTTCTCAAAGACCATTTCCAGTGTTGCGCTCTGCGTCCGCCCTTGCAGCTCGGAAAGCTCACCCACATAAACAAGGTTGTAATTCTCCGGCTTAATGGCATCGAGATTGTCTTTTATAATTCCCCTGCGCTTTAAGGATTCCGTGCCGGCAAACTGGAATTGCCGCATTTCGCCCCATGTATAGCCGTATTCCTCCATCTCCCATAAACCAATCATCGGGTCAGGAAGATCGTCAATCTCCGTCTGTGCGTCAATAACCGCAAGGACAGCCCCCTGATTACGCTCCGCAAGCTCCCTTGTTTTTTCCATGTCATTCAGCTTAAAGGCATAATTCACGATAAGATTGCGCTCGTCATCGGAAAAAGCTGTCTTTGCAAACTCTAATCGGTTGATGATGCCCTCTGCCTGCTTTGCCGGGGAAAGGTGGCTCATCATGGTTATCTCTTTTTTAACCAGGTCAATTTCAAAGTTATTAAACTGCGGCATACCGGAATTTCTGCCGCCGCCCACAATGATAGGGATATAATCAGCTCTATATCTTTTCAGGCAGTCACGGATATTCTGTGTGTTCTTATCTTCCAGCTTTGTAAGCGCAGCCATGATCTCCTGCACTTCCTCTGGTGTCTTGTTGGTAATGCGCTCCACCTCAAAACCATGCGAATGTGTAATTTTCAAAATTACATCATCCGCACTGATTGGCAATCTCTGTCATCCATGCACCCCTGCTCTCCAGGTATGCGGCAACATTGCGCCTGTCATTGTCATTCATGGCAAAGAGAGTTTCCACAACCTCTACAGCATCCATTCCCCGGACATTTACAAGGCTGTACTCGGACAAATCGCTGTTCTGTATCAGCAAAAGGCTCTCTTTCTCCTGCCCCTGCATCAGTTCCCTCATGTCATGCCCCGATGACCAGCCTGCAATATACCCAAAAAAATACTCCGAGGTATCTATGCCGAAATGCTGGCATACTGTATAGGCAATACTTCCGGCTTCCACCTCTTTGGTATTCCTGTCCTTTGCGGGCGCAAGAATATGCAAGAATATCCTTGTTGACTTCCTTATCATGCAGCATGGAATGGGCGGTTTCATGCACCATCGTCTTTAAAGTCTGGCTCTCGCTCATGCCTTCCTGCACCGCAATCCGCTTTTCTGGGGGGCGGAAGAAGCCTTTGGAATCTCCGGGAATATCTTCAAAACTGACCGGAACCGGGGCAACAAAGGTAATCGCTTTGATAAAGTCCTCATAGCCCTCCACTGTGGACAGAAGTTCTTTGGCCTCCAGTTCCGGTATTGGCTCCCCGTCCGTCTGCGCTACATCAAACACAGACACGGCACGGAAAGCGGGGATTTTTATCTCCACTTCCTCTGTCTGCGGCATACCGTCTTTATCCAGCACGACCTCCCCGGTCACAGGGTCTAACTTATCCCGTTCCTCTTTGATTTTATATGGGGCAGGGGCAAGGATACGGATTCCCCTCTCCCCCTTATTTACATGGCGGTTGAAATTCCTCTGCCATGCCTGGTAGCCTGCGACTAAGGTTGCGTCAGGGCGTTGTAAGGCTATCAGGAGCGTGTTGTTAAAACTGTAATTATGAAATTTTGACATGGTGGAGAGGTAGCTTTTATATTTCTCGCTTTCAAAAAGTTCCTTTAAGCCTTCCTCCAGCTTGTCAGTGATCTCTTTTACTTTCTGCTTTTCTGTTTTTGCATTTGCCATATTTGATTTTCCTTTCTTTGCATGAAAAAAAGACAATCTGTTATGACTGTCTTTCTTCCTGAAAACAGAAAAAGCAGCGAATTGTTTTCTCTAATAAAAACAAATTCTCTGCTTTACTGTTTGTGTTATTTAGTTACTGTGATTATGCCAGCACAGGCTCTCTTTTTCTAATGACAGCCTCCACTTCCTCTAT
>JAAWNY010000076.1 GCA_022799175.1 Lachnospiraceae bacterium
TAATATACAGGCAAGGGCAGAACCAGAAAACCGGCTCTGCCCGCTTGTAACTATTCATAAACCTTATGTCAGTTTTTTGGATTTACACAAAACTTGAAATGGTCTCGTAAGTTATGATTTTAAACCGTTAATGCCGTTACAAATAAGCTGGGAGGCTATCCTGATGATATCCTCAAGGGGAATTTTTTTCCCGTCTGCCACCCATTGTTTGTAAATTTCCAATGTGCTTTGTGCGGCATATGTCATGACGATGTTTTGGATATAAGGGTTTTCGGCAGATGAAGCTGATCCCGTTTTCCAGGTCTGATTCATAATGTCATTTGTGATTTTACGGCTGATGTATTTATAATTGCCGCTGCAGGTAATCTTCTCCCCAATTTTCCCCAGTTCTTCGCTGCACAGAAAAAATTCCCGTGTGATTTTGTCCATATCGCGGGGGCGTTCCAGGCTCTGTGTACGTTTAATGAAATTCTGAGCCATCTCATTCTGGATTTCCCGGAGAAGGTCATCTAATGTGTTGTAATGTAAATAAAATGTTTTTCGGTTAATTCTTGCGCGCTCTGTCAGTTCTTTAATGGTAATTTGCTCATAGTCCATTTCACAGATCATTTCCTCAAAGGTTTTACGGATAGATTCTTTTGTCCGCTGAACCCTCAGATCCTCTTTTCTATTGGCCGCCATAATAGTACCTCCCTGAAAAAAAACACACAGCATGAAGAAAAGCTGCGGTGAGGCTTTTGAAGATTTATTTTAGATTTATGCCCATCTGTATTATAAAACATTCAAGTTAAAAAATCAACGCGAGAGTATTATCTGACTTGATGTGGTAAGGGGAATCTGTGTAAAATGGTAGTGATTGTAGTTATGCCACATTTTTATTGATTATGGGGCGTAAACAACAGAGGCTGTTCAAATGATGTGTAGCGGGTACTGTTTTCAGATTAAAATAGATATGAAATTAACGGAAGGTCTTGTATCTGGCTTTCAATTTAGAAGTTTCTTTATTTGTTTAAAGGAAAAAATATTGAAACACGGTTATAGGATTAAAATTTAAAGGAGGATATGATGCAAATGGAAAAAATTTCAGACAATCTGACGCTTCATAATGGAGTAAAAATCCCTGGCCTGGGTTTCGGTGTATGGCAGATTTCTCCCTTGCACACAGCAAAATGCGTAAGGACAGCAATCAAAGCAGGATACCGCAATATTGATACAGCGGAAGGGTACATGAATGAAAAGGGCGTGGGAGAAGGAGTCCGCCAGGCTATGGAGGAATATGGACGGAAGCGGGAGGAAATTTTCGTCAGCACCAAACTCTGGAACAGCCACAGGGGTTATGACAAGGCAATGAAAGCCTTTGAGGTTTCCTTGAAAAAACTTGGATTGGAATATCTGGATCTCTATCTGATCCACTGGCCGGCTGTATCCAGATGGCATGATGACTGGCGGGAGATCAACCGTTCTACCTGGAGAGCCTTTGAAGAACTGTACCGGGATGGACGGGTCAAAGCCATTGGTGTCAGCAATTTTCTCGCACATCACGTTCAGGCACTGACAGAAGACAGTAACATCAAGCCCATGGTAAACCAGATTGAATACCATGTGGGATTCGGGCAGGTAAAAAGTGCGGAATATTGTCAGGCAAATGGCATTGTGGTGGAAGCGTGGAGTCCGTTGGGAAGCGGCGGGGTTTTAAGAAACGGTGAATTGAACCAGATTGCCGGAAAATATGGAAAGAGCGCGGCTCAGATCTGTATCCGCTGGCTGCTGCAGAAAAATATCGTTCCGCTCCCCAAATCTACCCATGAAAAATATATCATGGAAAACGCAGAGGTGTTTGATTTTTCGATTTCGGAAGAAGATATGGCGGCTATAGACAGGATTCCGTACTGTGGAGGAATGATGTTTGATCCGGACAGTGCCAGGTCATAAACAGGAGTCAAAGGAAGAATGAGGAGAATTAGGATGATGGCTTTGGGGATTAGCCTTTTGTCTGCCCTATGTGCCTGTGGAAATGTGGAAAGTGAAAAAAGTATGGTGGAAGCTATTCCCTCTGAGTCCATTGAAATGGAGTATCAAAGCGAGAAAGATTCCAGCCAGATTTATCAGGAAGAGCAAGAAACGGCAGTGGCATTGGAATATGAAACAAGAGAGATTCATGTAGATAAAGAGGGAATGGATATCTATGGAGTTGTCCATATCCCGTCCGGCAGGCAAGGGAAAATGCCTGCTGTCATCATATCCCATGAACTGGGTGCAACTTTGGACAGGGTAAAGGGTTACGGTGAAGCATTGGCGGAGGAAGGTTATGTGACGGTCTGCTTCGATTTCTGTGGAGGCGGATGGGGAAGCCGCAGTGACGGGGAACTGCTGGATATGTCAGTTCTAACGGAGAAGGCAGATCTGGAAGCTGTTCTTCATGAAGTAAAGCAATGGGATTTTGTGGATGCCGATTCCATTTACCTGATGGGGAACAGTCAGGGAGGGCTGGTTACTGCCCTTACGGCATCGGAACACCGGGATGAAATTCGGGCTGTCATCTTAATCTATCCGGCATTCAGCCTTTATGATGATGTCCATAGAATGTTTGACTCTCCGGAAGAAATTCCGGAAACCCACAGCCTGTTGGGGCTCAGGCTTGGAAACCGGTATTTTGTAGATATATGGGATCAGGAACCTTATGAACGGATAAAAGAATTCGGAAAAAATATTCTCCTGATACACGGTGACAGAGATTCCATCATTCCGGTTTCCTATTCTGACAAACTGGCAGAAACGGTAGATCATGTAGAGTACCATGTAATACAGGGAGCAGACCACGGTTATCTGGGAGAGAATTTTGAACTGGCAGTTTCCTATATCAGGGATTTCCTGAACAAGGAGCAAAATGAGGACAAGAAAGAGGTATCAAAATGAAAACAAGACAATTAGGAGATTTAACGGTATCAGAAGTCGGCATGGGATGTATGGCATTTTCACATGGTTATGGGAAAATACCGCCGGAACAGTACAGCATAGAGGCGATCCGGAACGCATACCGGCACGGCTGTACGCTGTTTGACACTGCGGAAATATACAGCCCGAACCTTGCCGGTATCGGACACAATGAGCGCATCGTGGGAAAAGCCCTGAAAGATGTGCGGAAAGACGTGGTGCTGGCAACCAAGCTGTTTCTGGACAGATCGGAGGTCAGGGGTAGAGGAGGCGTATACAGGGCGATCCGCAGTCATTTGGAGGACTCTATGGATAGGCTTCGGACGGACATGGTTGACCTCTATTATCTTCACAGGACAAATGGCGGAGTAATGATAGAAGATGTGGCCGAGGCAATGGGCCTGCTCATAGAAGATGGCCTGATCCGGGGATGGGGCCTGTCCCAGGTAGATGTGGATATCATTGACAGGGCGCAGAAGGTCACTCCATTAAGTGCAATCCAGAACATCTATTCCATGGTGGAGCGGGATATGGAGAAAGCGGTGATTCCTTACTGCATGGAGCATGGGATTGGGGTAGTCCCATTTTCACCGATAGCAAGCGGGCTTTTGTCCGGAAAGATTACAACAGAAACAAAGTTCGAGAGGAACGATGATGTGAGGAACTGGGTTCCGCAGCTTTCCAAAGCAAATATAGCCGGAAACCAGCCGATCATTGACCTTTTAAAGGAATATGCCGAAAGGAAGAATGCCACCAGTGCGCAGATCTCTCTGGTATGGATGCTGCATAAATATCCCAATGTGGTTCCGATTCCTGGATCCAAGAACAAGGAGCGTATCATTGAAAATCTGGATGCATCTAAAGTGGAACTGACAGAAGAGGAATTCCGTTCACTGGAGGAAGCGCTGAACAAGTGCAGGGTATATGGACACAGAGGGTTTAACAGGTAAAAGTGCAGAAAGATTGGAGGATATGTGAAATGAAGAAATTAGGGTTTGGGCTTATGCGTCTGCCGCAGACTGATCCAAAGGACTGGTCAAGCGTGGATCTGGAAAAGACGAGAGCCATGATAGACGAATATATGGAGGCGGGATTCACTTATTTTGATACCGCCTATGTCTATCACGGAGGGAACAGCGAGAAAGCCTTCGGCGAACTGGTAGCAAAACGCTATCCCAGAGATTCCTTTACCATCACTACCAAGATGCCGGTATTTATGACAAAGAGTGCAGAGGACTATGAAAGGATATTTGCCGAGCAGCTTGAACGGTGCCAGGTGGATTACTTTGATTATTATTTTCTCCATGCAATGGGACGTCTGTGTATGGGGCAGTGCAGGAGCAGAAAGGTTTTGCGTTCATGGCACAGAAGAAGGCAGAGGGGAAGATACGGCATATCGGTTTTTCCTACCATGATGATGCAGAAATGCTGGACCGCATTCTGACTGGCCACCCAGAAACAGAACGGGTGCAGCTTCAGCTTAATTATATAGACTGGGAGAATGAGAGCGTACAGTCCCGTAAATGCTATGAAGTCTGCGTGAAGCATGGGGTACAGGTGACAGTCATGGAGCCGCTGAAGGGCGGCGCTTTGGTGCGTCTGCCGGAGGCTGCGGCGGATATCCTGAAGAAGGAAAACCCGGAGGCAGGCTTCGCTTCCTGGGGAATACGGTTTGCTGCATCCCTGGATCAGGTGATGGTGGTGCTAAGCGGCATGAGCAGTCTGGAACAGGTGGAAGACAATATCAGCTATATGAAGGAGTTCCAGCCGCTGACAGAAAAAGAGAAGGATACCATAGCCAAAACGGTCCAGATTATCAATGACAGTATCGCTATTCCGTGTACCGCCTGCCGTTACTGTACATCCGGTTGCCCGAAGAAGATTGCCATTCCGGAATATTTTTCATTGTATAATAACCAGAAACAGTTCGGCCTCCTGGCAGGGCTTGCCACTACATATGGAAATCTGACGGCAGCCCACGGAAAACCGGAGGATTGTATCGGATGTAAGCAGTGTGAGAACCATTGCCCGCAGCATCTTCCGATTGTGGAGAACTTAAAACTGGTGGCAGAGGCATTCCGAATGTGATAGGATGAAATAGATAATAAAGTAATCGGAAGGTTCCATACAAAAAATAATAGAAGGAGAAATATGTCATGGCAAAATTAGTGGTGTTTTATTCAAGGGCAGATGAAAATTATTTCAGTGGAGGCTGCCGCTATGTCACAGTGGGCAATACAGAAAAAGCGGCAAAGATGATTTCAGAGGCGACTGGGGCCGAGCTGTTTAAAATTGAGCAGAAGATTCCTTATGCTGCTGATTACAATACCTGTATCGAGCAGGCCAAAAAAGACCTGCAGGCAAAGGCAAGGCCCCATCTGGTTTCCATGCCGGACAGCCTTGATTTATATGATGAAATATATCTGGGGTTTCCTAATATGGAGCAAGGTTTTGAGTGTGTATTGTGTGCATAGCGTTTAAAAATAGTGGAAAATAAGAACTGTATACACAAATAGAAAGAAAATTGTGTATGGTGTTGAAATAGCTGGCTTGTAGAAGTAGGATTCTAGAAGCCAATTTTTATTTCTGGTATTAGGCTGCAGAACTTCAAAACTCAGAGGTGCTGTGGTATAATACCTAAGTGAAGTATCATATTCAGGGCAGAAAGAAAGAGCAACTTTCCACAAATGATAAAGTTGCCCTGAATGTGATTCTTCACGATTGTACCAAGACGCGGGGGTGTTTTCAGACAATTCGTCCAAGAATTTGAATTATTCCAGAAACATTTTGCTAAATTGTCTGAAAACATAGTCGCAAACTTAAGCTATTTTTAGTGTAACACAAAGGGACAGTGTTGGCAAGCTGCCGCGTAGCGGCTTGGTACGATAATTGCAGATTGGACAATATATGCCAATATCAATAAACAGAGTAGGCTCAAATTTGGGATACAGTAATATTGGTCTACTATATGAAGGATGAGGGAATTGAAATGCAAATAAACTGGGAAAGTTTTGCTACATATAATCAGGATATATGTGGGATTCGGTTTAAGTTCGAAGACTTGTGCCGTCAGTTGTTTGCCAATGAGAATCTTTCTGGAAATGAGCAGTTCAGATATCTCCATGTTAATCCGAATAATCATGGATTAGAAACAGAACCTATTTATGATGAAACGAACAAGCGCTGGATTGGTTTTCAGGCAAAATTTTTTGATCATGATGTGCATTATGAACAGATAAAACATTCTGCAGAAAAGATAGTCGAATACTATACAGGTAAAGATGGAGTTGTTGATCTCGTATATCTTTTTTGCAATAAAGCAATTACATCCACGGCGAAACAATATGTAAATGCAGTAGAATGTTTAGTAAAAGCGAATATAGATGTGCAACTCGTTACGGACACAGCAGTTCTTGATCTCATAAGGAACAAATATCCTTACCTTGGCTTATACTATTTTGGAAATCATACGATTCAGAAGGAATGGTTTGCAACTCACACAAGTTATATGTTAGATGAACTTGGAGAACGCTATAACCGTGACTTCAATGTTGGAACTGTATTTTCAGATGAACTTTCCTTATTCATTCATGATAGAAGAGCAGCAGAATATCTTAATGCGAAGAAGACAGTTCTCCTTGATGAGATAAGCGAACTGTTATACCGAAGCAGTAAAAGAGATTATTTAAGGAAACTGGAAGAAGTAGTCTCAGCCCTTCCAGATGTAAATATTGAAACGCTATATCATTCTATTGAGTGGAATAGTACGGTTCGATTGGCTGTTGCAACCTTTTTAGATAATTTTGGAGAAGAACTCAAAAAGCTGGAGGCAGAGAGAGATAGACAGTATATACTTTCCTGTGACAGTGAAAAGGAGCGGAAAGAGCGAGAGGAAGTCCTAAAAGAATACCATAAACTGGGGAGTAAGATTCGTGACATAGATATATTGATAAATCTTCCGAGCAGGATAGAAATCTCCGAAAGAGAAAAGCAGTTGCTTTATGGAGATATACTAACTATTTATGGAAAAGCCGGAATTGGCAAGTCACAACTGTTGGCCTCGAAGACACAGAGTCTTTTAGATGAAGGGCGAATAGGGGTGTTATTAGTAGCAGGCATCTATTTTACCGATGATCCAGTCCATGAGCAGATTATGAAAAACTTAAGACTTGACTACAGCTTTGAAGATCTAATTGATATTTTGGAAACTATCGGTGAAAGAGATAATTGTATCGTACCAATTTTTATAGATGCTCTTAATGAGACATGGAATAGAAAGCTGTGGAAATCGGGTTTGCCTGCTATTATAGATAAGATTAAAGAGAACCCCATGGTTAAATTGATTCTATCCTATCGACCAGAATATGAAAAGCTGATTTTGCCGGATTCCTTTCTGGAAGGTCGGGGAGATATTGTAACCATGTTGCATAGAGGTTTTGAGGATAACAGTATCTCAGCGGCAAGAGAGTTTCTGAATCACTATAATATCCCATTTACACCACTGGAATATTTTGGCTATGAAATGTCAAATCCGCTTTTCCTTACGCTGTATTGCAAAACATACAATGGTGAAGAGGTTAGTTTACCTATATTGTACGATCGAGTGATTGAACACGCCAATAGCAATATTTCTAGGGTTCTCAGAGTGGAATTGAGGCAAAAAGGGTATACAGAGGATGATGATATTTTGAGTCCGCTTATTATGGAAATTGCGGAATGGTTAGTATCACATGATGAAAGATCTATTTCTCAGAAGGATTTGGCACGGATGGTTTTTTGGACTGAATATGGACTGAATGCGGTACCTTTTGTACGTCATCTTGTAAAGGAACATATTCTTCATGATTCCATTTTTGATGGAAAGGAAACACTATATTTTGCTTTTGACCAGATGAATGACTATTACTGCGCAAAAGCAATTATGAAAAAACACCAATCGAAAGATGAAGTTCGTAGATATTTATCCGAGAAAATTCTGGGAATAAAGAATGGGGAAATGGGTAATTCCTGGAATATTGATTCGTTTGTAAATGCCTGTGCATTATACGCAGCAAAGTATGGTGAAGAGTGTATAGACATAATTGATGACCTGGAAAACTCCGATGATAAATGGCAGGTTTTCTCAAGGTATATTCATTCTTTTCAATGGCGGGATACTCGGTATATTCCAACAAGCCATTTTAGAGATTTATTGAAAAAATATCCCTGCAGTCCGGAAGACTTGTGGCCGATGCTGATTGGAAATAGCGTGAAAGTTTCACATCCATTTAATGCGGATTTTCTGTATCACTTTCTCTTAAGTTATAAGCTAAATAAGAGAGATTACCTCTGGACAATTTATATAAATAAACTAACAGAGGATGATAATAACAGAATAATACAACTTATTCAGATGTATGACAAAGGAGAAAAACTCGAAATATCAAATGAAAAGCAGATAGAGCTGCTTTTGACCTTGTTTGGATGGATTTTGACTTCATCCAATCGATGGCTGAGGGATTATACATCAAAAGCAATGATAGAAATTTTGAAGGAGCATTTTCAGCTATGTCAGATTATTCTTGCGAAGTTTAAGAAAGTAAATGACCCTTATATAATTCAGCGTCTATATGGAATTGTGTTTGGCGCCTGCTGTAAGAGGATAGATACAAAGAGCTTTCAGACATTAGCAGAGTATGTTTATCATACAGTGTTTGATCAAGAAAAAGTATATCCTGATATTCTGCTAAGAGATTATGCCAGGTTGATTATTGAGCGATTTCTGTATGAGGATCCAGAATATACTGGTATGATAGATAGAGAAAAAATTATACCTCCATATAATTCTGACCCTATACCGGAAATAGAGGATCAACACTATCTGGAGAAAGAATATAATGGAGCAATGTATTGGCTGATGCATTCGATGCGATTTGAAGGCATGGGAATGTATGGAGATTTTGGCCGTTATGTTTTCCAGAGTGCGCTTCATGACTTTGATGTGGATGACAAGAAGATATTTAATTATGCTGTCTATTACATCCAGACGGAACTTGGTTTTTCCGAAGAATACTTTGAAGAACATGATCGGCATTGTGGCGGCTATGGTAGAAATCAGACCATAAAGGTTGAAAGAATTGGGAAAAAGTATCAATGGATTACAATGTATAATATGCTGGCTCGTATTTCTGATCATTGCAAGAAGATTGACTCTTGGAATTATTCAGAGAAAGAAGATATCCAATTTGAAGGAGTATGGGAGCTTTATGTCAGAGATTTTGATCCAACTTTGAATCAAAACTTTATGACTTGTGATGCTGCACCGAAATTCGATGTATTGGATGAGTTTCCAGCTAAGGGAAAAGAAGAAAATAAAACTGCTGATATTTCTACGGAGGATGCACAGGAGGTCTGGCTTGAGACAAAGGGAATCTTTTTCGATGAGTTGAAAGATACATTGATTTTGACCGATCATCATGGGATAAAGTGGATATGCTTGACAAAGTACTGTGATACAGGGCGTAAAGACCTGAATACAGAAAAACTGCTGGTATGGAGCTGGTTATATGCTTATTTTGTCAGCCCGGAGCAGGCAGATGAACTCTTCCGATGTGCTGGAAACGGGCAATCTGTTATTACGCATGATACAGCATCTCACCATGAAACATCTTCTGTCTTTAACAGAGAATATCCCTGGTCACCGAGTTGCAAGGAATTAAATGCATACGCTTGGGTGGATGCGCAAATTAAAACCGGCGAGTATGAAACAGTTAAAGAGATAATAGAAGTTCCGGATATTTCTCTGATAGAGGCCTTATTTTGTAAATATGGTGGTTTGATTGAAGACAAAGAGCAGAAAGAGGAAGAGTTTGCGGAGGACGGGGAAGAGGACTTTGAAATTCCAGCGATTCAGTTCGAAGAGAAAATCAGAAAACGAGAAATTGAGAAAGAAATTGGTAAAATACTTCATGCAACAACAGATTTGTTGTGGGAAGCAGAATACGATGCAACAAAAGAGAATGCAATTTCTCAAAGTCTGCCGTGTTCCAAACTCATCGAAACAATGAGTTTGAGACAACAACAGGAAGATGGGTTTTACTATGACTCTAATGGAATGCTGGCTGCTTTTGATACGGATTTAACTCAAAAAGTTAACAGTGTTATTGTTCGGAAGGATATCTTGGATACTTTTCTTAGCAAGACCGGGATGAAGCTTGTTTGGCTGGTAGATGCCGAAAAAGAAATTCATGCTGGGGATTATTCTATTACAAAGTGGAGTGATTGGGAGGCTGTATTTATCTATGAAGGAGATGGCATAGCAGGTGAAATCCATAGACTTCAAGGCGAAGAAAGCTAAAAGAAATGAAGAAACAAGTGTAAAGAATCAAATAATTATGATTTACAAATTGAAGTGGGGAAAATGCATGGCAGAGAATCAGCAACAGGACGGAAAGAATCCTGGCATAATGAGGAGTTAAAATTGTATTGTAGTTTTGTAAATGTTCAGGGTAATAAGATAGATATGGGATACGTTGATTTGTGACAACAGTGTTGACACAAGTTTGAAAGGTGGTAGATTTTGATGAAAAATGAAATCTCAGCAACAGGTAATCTCATCCAGATTATTAGTCAATCAAGGCAGAATGCACTGAAAAAAGTTAATGAAGAGTTGATTCAGATGTACTGGCAGGTGGGAGAATATCTGAGTACAGAATCTATGAAAGTATCATTTGGAGATGCTTATATAGATACAGTGGCAGAAGAAATCCAGAATGCATTCCCTGGGATTAAGGGATTTAACAGGCGTGGTCTGTATCGCATGAAAAAATTTTATGAAACTTATGCAGATGATGAATTTGTGACAACATTGTTGTCACAAATAAGTTGGTCAAATCATCTGGCAATAATTTCAAAAGCGAGAACACCCGAAGAGCGTCATTTTTATATAACGCTTTGTATAAAAGAAAATTATTCGGCACGAGAACTATCCCGCCAGATTGACAGTGGATATTATGAACG
>JAAWNY010000077.1 GCA_022799175.1 Lachnospiraceae bacterium
TTCACTTAGCTGAAATATTAGAAGAAAAAAACATTTCTCTTAATCAGTTATCCTTTCGCACAGAAATGCAGAGAACACAATTAAGAAATTACAGGGATAGCAAGATACAACGTCTGGATATTGACATTCTGAAACGCCTGTGTTATGTATTAGTGTGTAATCTGACTGATTTGATAGAATATATCCCGCCAGAAGAAACACAGACTCTGCAATAAAAGCAACGTTGTAAGAACTTTATTATCATGAACAGTAAAACCCCATGGAAGCCATAAACTCCCATGGGGTTAAAAATACAACTCTTATTATCTTCCATTCCCAAGAACATCCGTTCCTTTTCGCCTTTACTTGTGATATGGTTCTCCTGCCATAATCCGAAAACTTCGGTATATCTGTTCCAACAAAATCACACGCATCAGTTGATGCGGAAATGTCATACAAGAAAAGCTCAACTGCTCATCTGCCCGTTTTAGAACTGTTTCCGACAGTCCCAGAGAACCGCCAATAATAAACACCACATGACTTTTTCCACAAAGTCCCAGCTGTTGTAATTTTTCGGCTAATTCTTCTGAACTGGCCATCTGGCCTTTGATCGCTAAAGCGATCACATAAGCTCCATCCTTAATCTGCGCCCAAATGCGCTGGCCTTCTAACTCCTTAATCTGACATTCTTGGGCTTCACTGGCTTTATCTGGTGTTTTCTCATCCGCCACTTGCAAAATCTCCAGTTTACAGTATCGACTCAGTCGTTTTTCGTACTCCTGAATTGCTTCCACGAAAAATTTTTCCTTAATCTTTCCCACCACAACCAATGTAATTTTCATTCTATCATCCTCTGTTCCGCCCCGATTTGACCCTTTTTACTACTTTCCCTTCTGGTTTCCAACGAATGCCATAAAGAATCTGCAGAAATGCTCCCACCTCTTCCCAAGCTTCCCGACTTTCCGGAATCAACCGCAACGCCATCTGAAACACATGGAACATACCATCATACACAGACACCCGCCGCTTACTTTTAACAGCACGCAACTTATCTGCTACCACAAGTGTGTCACTAAGCAGCACTTCTTCGCTTCCCACCTGCATCAACACCGGCGGCATCCCCCAAAACTCCCCAAACAGGGGAGAAAGATAGGGGTCTTTGGGATCTGCCTCTCCAATATAAACGCTGTTATGCAACAGATTATCTGTAGTATTGCCAAATTGAGGATCTCGATGAAAATTCGTCCCATGGCTTTCCCCGCTACAAGTCAAATCTGTCCATGGCGACATCAACACCAATCCTGCTGGCATTTTCTGATTGTGATCCCGCAGATACATTGCCAGCGCCAATGCCAGACCGCCGCCAGCAGAATCCCCGGCTATCACGATCTTTTCTGATGCGTATTTTTTCTCTTCCAAAAGCCACTGATACGCCGTCAGCGCATCCATTAACGCCGCCGGATATGGATACTCCGGTGCTACCCGATAATCGATCGTCAGCACATCCCCACCCATGCTCTGTTTTGAATAACAGACCGCAAAATCTCGGTAAATATTTTTCATTGGGCCAATATATCCGCCTCCGTGAAGCTGTAGCACCACCCGTCCTGTATTTACCTGCACTGGTCGCAGATATTCCATAACAAAATTTTCCTGCTCCACGATCTCATAATCATAATCCGGCGGACATATCCATGCTGGTTCCACCGGATTTTTCCGTAATTCTCCCGTCTGTATCCGGCGTCCCATAGCGGAATCCATGGTATTTCTTATCATATCGCGTACCAGCCTGCCTCGCAAACTGACCTTATCCGTTCTCATAAAACCTCCTGTCAGGCCGGTTCTCCTGACATAAATTCTCCTGTCATTTCTCGTTTTCTGGCATCCTTACCATCATACATTTAGTCGCCGGTGCAACTCTTCTTTCCAATCTTTTTCACCTGCCAGGTAGCCTTTGATCCCTCTCGCCGCTTCCCCGCCTGTTTGTCCTACCTGTCTTACCATGCGGGACGCTTTCGCCTCACCGCCTTTCTGTAAGATCAAAATTTTGCGAATACGAGGATACATGTCCCGCTTCCTGGCTGAGGATGGCTCATTTCCTTCCAATTGTACCCGAATTCCATCTTCCTTCAGTTTATCAAAAAACCGCCTTTGCAGATGATTGTCGGAAAATACCGAGGTAAAAGTAATTACCACTTCCTTTCCATAAGAGCATACCGCACATTTTAACGGCTGTCTCCGAGATACTCCAATCATCAGATGAAAACGTTCAATTTCTTCTTCATATTCCGGCTCCATCTGGATTACTCCCACATTTGATAATGTCATCGTATATGCCTGGTCCTTCAGCCGAAATACCCAGTTTAACGCTAAACGTTTCAACACCAGTGGAATAATCCGAATATACCATTTTTTCTCCCGGGACACATTGTAGGAAATGCTTTCTTCCAACCGCTTCTTATCAATCTTACGATCCATCTGACGCGATATCTTTCCCAAAAGCGTTTCGAAACTTACATCTGGATTTTGAAACAGGTAACCAATCATCGTCACAGCAAAAAAATTCGCCATAGTCTCCGAATCAAAAAATGCCCGCAGATTGATTGGAAGATTCAAAACTATTGGTTCTTCCCTGGCTTGTCCGTCCAGATACTCCTGCCAGATCGACCAGATCAGTACAGTTGCCAAATATTTCGTAATACTGACTTCAAACTGATGACATACCTTTTTCAACTCTTTGGTATTTACATATCCATGTAATACTTGTCCGGTTCCTAGCGGTAGATAATTTCCCTCCAGGCGATATGCCGGACGAGAACTGTAATGGCGCCGAGGCACCTCTTTGTAATGTTCCAGGTAACTGTCCACCACCGAAATTTCCCGTTCCTTCGCCTTTTTTTCATCCTCATTTTTCCAGAACCCATCCTCTTCTCCATGACTTCGCTGCAAATACCTTTTGGTTAGATCCTTCAGCATATTAACTGCCCCCAAACCATCCGTCAAAGCATGGAATACCTCCAAATTGATTCGCCGCTCGTAGTAAGAAACCCGGAACAAAAACTTTCGGTTTCCGTAGGGATCAATATAACGGCAGGGATAAGTCGATTCCCGCTGTACCTGAGGAATCCATTTATTCTCCTCAAAATAATACCAAAAAAGCCCCTGCCGCAGCCTTACCCGAAAATTACGAATATGAGGCAGAATATCCTCCAAAGCCTGTTGTAGCGCCTCAGGTTTTATTCTTTCTTTTAATGTCACGGAAATCCGAAACACCTGGCTCATATTTTCATTGGCAATCACTGGGAAAATATTTGCCGTATTATCCAACCGACGCCACCGTCCCTCCAGCCTCTTCCTTTTCATAATCCATTTCTTCTCCTGTTTTTTATTATAATTCTGAATGGTTATGTTTCCATTCGAGAATCATATCATACCATACGGCTCCACCATGAACCGATTGAGAAATCCCCAAATTCCGATAACCAAATTTCTCATAATACGCAATCAGCTTGTCCTTACAGGTCAAAATCAGTCCCTTTTTTCCTCTCTTCTTTGTCTCTGCTATCATATGTCTCATCAACTGCGCCGCCAATCCGCGCCGTCGCAACTCAGGTATCACATCCAGTCCAAAAATGCTCTGATACGCTCCCTCTGGTTTATGAAGTTTTGCATCTTCAAACATCTCGTCATGGATTATCCTGGAATCTGTAACACAGCCATTGATAAAACCGACGATCTGTCCTTCCCATTCTGCAACAAAAAAACTCTCTGGAAATGTCGCGATCCGTTGTGCAAAAGAAGCCCGGGACGCGGCCTCTGCTTCTGGGAAACAGACTGCCTCCACCCGGGCCACGGCATCCAGATCTTCCGGCACTACTTGCCTGATGATAATATCCATGCCATTCTCCTTTTATTCTTCCACTCATTTCTAAAGTCTATTCCTGGTAATCAGATCCGGAAATAATACCCCACGCCCCATTTTGTGTGCACATATCGCGGATCGCTGGGACTTGGCTCAATCTTTTCCCGCAATCGCCGCACATGAACATCTACGGTACGTACGTCTCCCGACTCGGTTGCTTTGTTGCCCCACACCAGCGACAATAATGCCTCTCGGCTATATACTTTATTGGGATTACATACAAAAAGCTCCAATAGATCAAACTCTTTCGCTGTCAGATTGATCTCCTTCTCACCGATAAACACTCTTCTTCCTTCCCGATCCAATTTCAAATCTCCGGCCGTGATCATCCGATTTTCTTGGCGGCCTCCTTTTCCGGTTTTTCTGGCATTTCGTCGCATAATCGCTTTAATCCGCGCTTTTACCTCCAGAATATTAAAAGGTTTTGTGATATAATCATCGGCTCCATATTCTAGACCCAAAATCTTATCCATATCACCACCCTTTGCCGTCAACATAATAATCGGCATCTCGGAAAATTCTCGAATTGCCTGGCACACTTCAAAACCGTCAAATTTCGGCAACATTACATCCAACAATACTACATCGTATTCATTCTTCTTTGCCAGCTCAATCGCTTCTTCCCCATCATAAGCACAATCCACTTCCATATCATCCTGCTCTAAGCTAAAACGAATCCCTTTTACAATTAATTTTTCATCATCCACAACCAAAATTTTTGCCATTTTTCTTCTCCCCTGCTGTCAAACAGTGATGTCATCTTTGATTTTTTCAAATGCTGCATTCTTGATTCCAGAAATCTCCATAATATCTTCAATGCATTCAAATCCACCCTGTTTTTGACGATAGCGGATGATATCCTCCGCCCTTGCTTCTCCGATCCCGCGAAGCGTCATCAATTCTTCTTTTGTTGCCGTATTCAGATTCACTTTTCTCTGAGAAGATCCATCGTTTCCCACCGTCCCTGACGGTCTTATGGGCGCATTCCACTCGATCGCCGATACTTGTTCCTGATCTGGCACTTCCAACTTCATGCCATCCCAAACCGGCTCAGCTAAATTAAGAAAATCTTGTGCTGCCTGCTCTGAAAAGCCTCCTGCCACAGCAACCGCCTCGTATACTCGCTGACCTTCTTTCATCTCATACACCCCCGGCTTCTTCACCGCGCCACATACATGGACAAAACAGGAAGGTGTTGTATCTTTCATAAACGTGGGATCGACCTCTATTTCCTGAAACGCTACCGATTCATGGATATCCGGATTTTCCACTATTTTTTGTGACGTATTCTCACTCGAATCTTGGTCCTCTGCCTCATTCTCCTGCTCTTCTATCTGTAATCTGGACAGCCATTCTCCCTGTCCTTCGTTACTGCAACTATAAAGACATCCTGCCACCAAAATCAGTACTGCCAGTGCCAGCCATCTGCCATATGGTACTTGTTTCATGTTCTTCTCTCCTGTTCTGAGAGAATCCCAAATTCAGCCTATTATTATTTTACCGAAAGACAGCAGTAAATACAAGCGTATTTTTCTTATCCTGCAATATTTTTGTTAAATAATACCTTCACTGACCAAAAATCGCCTCCGCATAATTTACGGAAGCCATGGCGTCTCGACAATACTGGTCTGCTCCCATGGAATCTGCATATTCCTTCGTTAATACAGCGCCACCCACCATTATCTTTGTCCAGGACGCCTTCTCGCGAAGCAAACGGATGGTCTCCTCCATACTGGGAACTGTAGTCGTCATCAACGCACTTAATCCCACCAATTTCACCTTTCGTTCCACAGTAATCTTAACAATCTGCTCTGGGGGCACATCTTTTCCCAAATCCAGCACTTCATAACCGTAATTTTCCAACAAAACCTTCACAATATTTTTTCCGATATCATGAATATCCCCTTTTACGGTCGCTAGCACAATGGAGCCCTTCTTTTCTTGTTCGCTGCCAATTGCCTGCATACTCTCCCGAAGAATCTCAAACGCCGCCTTTGCCGCTTCCGCACTCATCAGCAACTGGGGCAAGAAAATAGTTCCCGCTTCAAATCCCTTCCCCACCCGATCTAGCGCTGGGATCATCTCTGATTGAATCAAATCCATAGCATCCCGGGTTTTCAAAAGCTCTTTCACCGCCCCTGCCGCCTGTTCCTTCAATCCTCGTTCAATACTCGTTCCCAAAACAGATATGGTTTTCTCCACTCCCTTTTGTTCCCAAATGGAACATGTACCAGAATCTCCGGCACCCATTTTTCTTTTGGCATCCTCCCCGGCATATACCTGGATATAATCCTGACAACGCTCATCGAAAGCCATCAGAGCCCGGTAACTGTGATATACTCGCATCATCGCATCCGAATTTGGATTAATTATCGCCGCATTCAACCCACTTTGCAATGCCATGGCAAAAAATGCTGCATTAATATTCTCCCTTATCGGCAGTCCGAAAGAAATATTAGAAACCCCCAAAATGGTCTTTCCCTGCAACTCTTCTTTCACTCTCCGCACCGTTTCCAAAGTAGTAATGGCTCCGCGGCTGTCTGAGCTAATCGTCATGCACAAAGCATCAATCAGAATATTTTCTGCCCCAATATCATACTCTGCTGCTGTTCGATAAATTTTCTCTGCCACTTTCATTCGCCCTTCTGCCGTCTCGGGGATTCCGTTCTCATCCAACACAAGAGCCACCACCACGCCACCATACTTTTTTACCAGCGGAAAGACGCCGTGCATAGATTCTTCCTTACCATTGACTGAATTAATCAAAGGTTTTCCATTATATACGCGCAGTGCCCGTTCCATAGCCGTCAAATCCGAAGTATCAATCTGCAAGGGTAATTCTATGATGCTTTGTAGTTCTTTTACCACCTCTTCCATCATCAAAGGTTCGTCAATCTCCGGCAGCCCTACATTCACATCTAGCACATGAGCGCCATGTTCCTGCTGCGTTACTCCCTCCCGCAAAATATACTCTAGGTTATGCTCCCGCAGCGCCTGTTTAAATTTCATTTTACCAGTGGGGTTGATTCGCTCTCCAATTACCACGGGATCTCGACCAATCTCCACAGCCTGCGCAAATGAGGAGATCATCGTCCGATTCTTTTTTCTGACCGGCAATGGACAAATATTCCGACAAAGCTCAACGGTACGACAGATATGTTCCGGTGTGGTGCCGCAACATCCCCCGATAATCCTCGCCCCCATTCCGACAATTTCTGCCATCAAAGACGCAAACGCCTCCGGGCCAATATCATATATTGTTTGACCATTCTCACTGCGTGGTAGACCAGCGTTCGGATTGACAATTACTGGTACAGAAGCAAGATCTAGCACTTCTTTTAAGATGTCTTTCATCTGCAAAGGTCCCAGACCACAATTCATCCCTAAAGCGTCCACCCCCAGTCCCTCCAACATGGCAATCACAGAAGCGGGATTCCCCCCGGTCAACAACTTTCCACGTTCATCAAAGGTTACTGTTACAAACACTGGCAGATCACAATTTTCTTTTGCTCCCAAAACAGCCGCTTTTGCTTCATAACTGTCGCTCATTGTCTCGATCAGGATCAGATCTGCACCTTCTCGGGCACCGATAGCCGCCACCTGCCCAAACAATTGCACAGCCGACTCAAAATCCAAGTCTCCCAAAGGTTTTAACAACCTGCCTGTAGGCCCGATATCCAATGCCACAAATCCCTGCTTTTCACTCCGTCGAATCGCCTCACGCCCGTTACGCACTGCCGCCGTAACCACCTCTTCTACAGAAAATCCCAGTTGTTCGTTATATTTCAATGCATCTACCCCAAAGGTATTTGTCGTTACAATATCAGCTCCCGCCTCCAGATAAGCCTGATGAATCTCCACCAGCACCTCCGGATGCGTGATATTCCATGTCCCTGGCAACTCTCCTGGCTTTAATCCTCTTGCCTGTAAAAGGCTACCCATGCCACCGTCACAAAACAAGATCCGTTCCGCCATTGCTTTTTGGATATCCATCATACTTCTAGCCCTCTCTTTTTCTTTCCTATTATCCTGCTTTTCTATCATCTGCGGTATCCACAATCCTTCTTTCCACATGCCTCACACCCCTGCACACGACAGATCTGCGGCCTCTGGCTCAATCCCATCACTGCGGTCACAGACTTTGATGGCGTCATCATAAGACGGTCTGTCAACATCACGCCAATTCGCTTGCTCAATTCCAGCGCCGCTGCGATTCCTTGCTGACATTCCAGCGGAAAATCTCCGTATCCCGGGCTGAATCTAGGTCTCATATACCAGCCCTTTTCCTGATATTCCTTCCGTAACACTTCATTTTTCCAGTCACAAAAAGTTTCCAACATTGCTACGGATGCCGCCTGTAAAATCACTGCCTTACTCATCTGAAGCCGTCCATATCGGCGCAGCAATCCATCGACTCGACTTCCCAATGTAGCACCAAATATCAAGATTTTCTCACAATCCTGAAGATTCTTTTCGAGGTTTTTACTTCTAACCTGCAGACATGACATGTCTAAAACATGTTCCCGAAATGTCAGCGGATATTCCCTCCAAACTGCTTTTATAACAGCGGCCTGCTCCAGCTCCCGACAGCATTCCCAGATCCGTTCCTTTACATTTGCAGGAATCTCCTGTCCACAATGTCCCAGATATCGCAGAATCTCCCGCTCATTCCAAGGAAATTCTCCACCGAATCTCAACCAGTTCTCCATCGCATCTGCCATCTTTGTAAAACCTCACCTCAGAATCTCTGATAAACTTTCTTTAATTTTTGCTGCCACATCTGGTTTATTCATAGAATAAACATGAATTCCCTGGATCCCATTCGCTATCAGATCGATAATCTGTTCTGTGGCATAAGCAATTCCGGCCTGCTTCATCGCCGCTGGATTATCCCCGAAATGATCCACAATTGCTTTAAATCGAGATGGCAGATAAGTACCCGACATCGCACAAATCCGTTTGATTTGTGCGATATTTGTCACTGGCATAATTCCGGCAATCACTGGCACTGTCACTCCAGCCTCCCGAATCCGATAGAGGTAATTATATAAAATATTATTGTCAAAAAACATCTGCGTAGTTACAAAATCGCATCCGGCTTCTACCTTTTCTTTTAGATATTGAATATCTTCCGTCTTATTTATTGATTCTACATGGCCTTCCGGATAGCATGCTGCACCGATACAAAACTCGCCTGCCTTCCGAATCTCCGCAATCAATTGAGAGGCATATTGATAATCTTTTTCGACCTTTCCCTCTTTAGGGATGTCTCCCCGCAACGCTAGTACATTCTCAATATTCCGCTCTCTTAACTCCTCTAATACAGACCAAACCTTTTCTCTCGTAGACGATACACAAGTCAGGTGTGCTAAAGGGGTTACCCCATGAGCCTGAACCGTAGAGGCAATATCCACGGTATAGCGACTGGTTCCCCCTCCTGCCCCATAAGTCACACTCATAAACGCTGGCTTTAATTTTGCAATCTTAAGTGCTGCCTGTTCTACTGATTCATATTTATCCTCCGTCTTAGGAGGAAATACCTCAAAAGAGAGCGTCGGCTCTCCTTTTGCCAGAATTTCCCGGATTTTCATCGTTCCTTCCTCTCCATTTTCATTAGTTTCTTTGTATAATCCGTCTCTTTCTCTGCGATTCCTCGCGTTTTACTCTGCAACATCAATGGTAATCCAATAACCATCCTCGTAAGAACTTCCTGATATCCAGGCATCTTCATGAGTCCAGTCATACCCATCCTCACTCTCTATCTGTTCTGGCAGTTCCTGACGAACGGTATCTGACCAGAATCCTGCTTCCAAATTCCATTCTCTCTCTATATATTTCAGAATTTCTACGGTCAACTCTACGGCGTCTTCCTTATCATGCATAGAAATCTCTATCGCATGCAAATCACCGGTTGCTGTGTCACAATCAATATCTACATAATTTCCATACACAATCTCACCATTTGCTGCCAAAGTAAAATTAATATAAGAAGAGAAAAAAGAATTCGTACATTCCCCATTTTCAAGATAATATTCGATATTGTAAGAATATCTTCCGACCATACTCTGATCATATCCCTGCTCGTTTAGCAACCGACGAACCAATTCTTCCAGTTCCGAACCTTGAAGTAAAAAATGTCCGTCTCCCATGCATGCCTTTCCTATATCTTTTACTTCCTCATCTGTCAATTCCCTGCTTTCGTTCTCCCACCAGTCCGTTTCCTCCTGAATATCCGTCTCATAATCGTCCTCCCATTCCCATGGATTGAATGGTTCCTCATAGGAGGGCGCTTCTGTTTCCGCAGACCAGGGCAAAAAATAACTTTCCACGACGCCCATTCCTGCTTTAGACAAAGAAACAACCAACACCACTACCAAAATCACGATAGCGGCCCATACCACTCCGTTTTCCTTTTTCTTGTCTCCATATTCCTTTCCCACCTGTCCTGTTTGCCCGTTGCCTTTTCCGCTCTGCAAAATCCAACCAGCTGTATCTGTTGCTTTTGGAGGTTCCTTTGTTTTTTTCACTTTGCTGGTGGTTCCTGGAACTGCTGTCACGAATGGTTCCCCTGCTATTTTTCCATGATAACTGCAATTGTTCTCTTTTTGTGGATGTCTTTCATTCAAATAATAGGTTACATCCCTTACGAAAGGATGTTTCACCCAACTTTTACAATTCCCACAATAGTGAGAATGCTTCATCACCTGATCACAAATCGGACAAATCTTTCGTACCATATCCGGACTCCTCCTTGTAATGATTCCCTCTATCTTTCAATGTCATTAAGATAAGGAAACGAAAAGCATAGTCAAGGAAATGAGGCGAGAACCAACGCCAAACCGTCTGCGGGATTTTGACTTTGTAGAGATTTAG
>JAAWNY010000078.1 GCA_022799175.1 Lachnospiraceae bacterium
TTGAAACGAAAATATACACTGTCTGAGCGGAGCGAGTTTGTATATTTTCGTTTCGTTTTTAGCAAAAGTCAGGGGTTTTAGGAATTCTTAATCTCGAAACCGGAAAAAGGAGCAGATGCTTTCTTGTTGCTTCTCTCCCCTCTTCCTTGGCGTACCATTTGCCACTGCTTATCTAAATGACATTGACCGCAAAATAAGCCCTCCACCATTCCTCAATATCTAGTATTCGCCTGTTTACGAACACAAAATATAGAAAATGGCAGAGGACTTATTTTATAACACCCTCGTCATTTAATTATTCATTAAATCTTCAGTCTATGTAATTGCCCCTCCATCGTCATCTCTTCAAACCCATTCTGCCGCAACGCCTCATACAATACCACAGCTACAGAATTAGCCAGATTCAAAGAGCGAATTTCCCCCCACATGGGAATCCTTACACAATTTTGCCAATTCTTTACCAATATCTCTTCCGGAATCCCTGCACTTTCTTTCCCAAACATTAGGTAACAATCCGGCTCATACGTAATATCTGTATATACGTTTGGTGCTTTTGTCGTTGCCATGTAAATTTTTGCACCAGGATTTCGCGTCAAAAAATCCTGGTAATCACAGTAAACCATTACTTCCAACTTATCCCAATAATCCAGGCCAGCCCGATGAATTGCTTTTTCATTCAGCTTAAATCCCAGAGGTTCAATCAAATGCAAGCGAGTATTCGTGGCTACACACGTCCGTCCGATATTCCCAGTATTTAAAGGCATCTCTGGTTCCCATAATACGACATTCATTCTGGCAGACATATTATCTCCCATCCAGCCGGTTTACAAACCGCTCAATTCTCCCCAATGCTTCCTTCAGGCTTTTCAGAGAATAAGCATAGGAAACTCGTAAATATCCTTCCCCGCTGTCGCCAAAAGCAGTCCCTGGCACGATTGCAACTTTCTCCTCCTTAAGTAGCCGATTGGCAAATTCATCCGAGGTCATACCGAAGCGTTTAATACTAGGAAAAGCATAAAATGCTCCCAAAGGTTCAAAACATTCCAACCTCATCTCCTCAAAGAAATGAAGCAGATATCGCCGCCGCTGATCATAAGACTCCCGCATATGATATACGTCCTCATCACTGTTCCTCATGGCGTCAATAGCTGCATACTGACTGGTAGTAGGGGCACACATGATGGCAAACTGATGAATCTTCAGCATTTGCTTTAAGATCACCTCCGGAGCACAGGCGTATCCCAAACGCCAGCCAGTCATGGCAAATGCCTTAGAAAAACCATTGATCAGCACAGTTCTCTCCTTCATCCCCGGTAAAGACGCAATGGAAACATGCTCTTCCTCCCCATAAGTCAACTCTCCGTATATCTCATCTGAAAGCACAAACAGATCATGTTCCACAACAATTTTAGCAATCTCAACCAGATGTTCCCGTCTCATAATGGCTCCGGTAGGATTGTTGGGAAACGGCATCACGAGAATCTTGGTCCGGGGGGTGATCTTTTCCAAAAGCTTCTTTGGCGTAAGGCGAAATTCATCCTTCTCTTCCAGCTCTATTGGCACCGCCACTCCGCCAGCCAACACCGCACAGGGAACATAAGAGACAAAACTTGGCTGCGGAACCAGAACCTCATCTCCGGGATCCAACATCGCTCGCATGGCAATATCAATCGCCTCACTGCCGCCCACTGTCACCAGAATTTCTTTATCCGGATGATAACTCAGTTCATATTTACGCTCCAGATAATTATGTATCTCTACCCTCAAATCTCGCAGTCCCGCATTAGCCGTATAAAAGGTACGTCCCTTCTCCAGGGAATAGATTCCTTCTTCCCGGATATGCCAGGGAGTATCAAAATCGGGCTCTCCCACACCTAGTGAGATCGCATCCTTCATCTCACTTACTATGTCAAAAAACTTCCGGATCCCTGAGGGCGGAATCGTCACAATCTTCTCTGATAATGGATTTCTCACGGGGTAATCAACATCCTTTCATCCTGAAATTCGTCACAGAGAACTGTGCCGTGATCCTTGTATTTCTTAAGCACAAAATGGGTGGCCGTACTGAGGACAGAATCCAGAGGAGACAACTTATCTGATACAAACTGTGCCACCTGACGCATAGTCTTTCCTTCCAGAATCACCGTAAAATCATAGGCGCCAGACATCAGATAAACAGCATTTACTTCACTGTATTGATAAATGCGCTCGGCAATCTTGTCAAATCCCATCCCCCTCTGAGGGGTCACTTTTACTTCTATCAGCGCAATCACTTTCTCTTCACTGGTATTCTCCCAATTAATCAGTGTGTGATAACCACAAATAATATGCTCCCGTTCCATCTCTGCAATCTCATTGGCTACCGCAATCTCACTCTCTCCCAATAAGATTGCCAGATCCCGAATATCAATCCGACTGTTTTTTTCTATCACTGCCAATATTTTTTCTCTCATGCCTGATTGCCTCCTCGCTTTTTCCTTTTTATCTGCTCCCTACAGGCTTGTTTCTGTCATTATCCTTGTTTTTGTCACTTTTGAGCAATCCGTTTCTGCCAATCCGGAACCCATTGATCCAGCTCATCCGGTTGCGGGCGGTTTAAGAAACTCTGTTCTCCGCCATCCACAATCACTCTGGCAATTCCCGGCGTAACGATTCCAATCACCGCTGCGACAATTCCCTGCTTCTTTAAGCTCTCTACTAGGCGGCCGCCATTATCCGTAGCCAACAGCCAACAACCATCACTATATAGTCGATATGGATTCAGACCCCACAATTCGCAAATCTCGATAGTTCCTTGTCGGATCGGAATTCGGCGTAAAGAAAATTCCACTCCCAGCCGATAATCTCCTGAAAGATCCCAAATCGCTTTGAGAATGCCCCCTTCTCCTGCGGGCTCCGATTCTGCCACAGAAAATGCATTCCGACATTCCGGCTTATTATATCTGACCAATTCGTCCAGATAATCCGCTGTAAACCGGCATTCCAACTCCTGCCTTCTAGCCTTTGCCAAAATGCAAGTTCCTGCCAACCCTGCATAGCCTGCTACCACCAAATCCTGTCCTGCTTTCATCCGGCCGGAATTCATTCGTTTTAAATTCCGGCCAAAGTCATTGCGTCTCACACCTTGGACATCCATCTATGCTGCTTCCCCTTCTGGAGCCGGCATCGCCTCTGCCGGAGCGGGAGCTTCTACTGGCGCCGTGTTTTCTGGCGGCGCCGGGATATCAACCGGTACCGAAGGTTCTGGCTGCGATACATTTTCCGGCGATGCCTGTGTCGATTGTGTTGTATTCTCTGATGTTCCCGACGTATTTGCGTTCCCCTCGGATGAGCTAGATGACGCTGGTTGCGGCAATGTTTCCGTCGGAGCAGATACTCCCGGCCCGCCACCAATTCCTTCAATCTTTGCTGGAGCTGTCGTCTCAGGCTCCACTGGCTGTTCTGGTGGTATCAACGTTTGCTCCGGCTGTACCGGTGCTGCTGGAGCGGGAGCCGCAACTGGCGGTCCTACCAATACAATCGCCTTCGATGCATTGTAAGTGTCGGTATGAAGCAACGTCCTTTCTGTCTCCACTCCGTCCACCGTCACTACCTTCCAGAGTCTCGATTTCACTCCCCGGTGAGCAGATTGTACCTGTCGCCGACTTCCCGGCGCCATCGATGGATCCACTTGTTCCATTGGCTCGCCTGCACTAAAAGAACTAAGTGTCTCAGATACATATTCCACCGACCGGTTTGCCGGTCTGGTCTCTTTTCCATAGATCGTAAAAGTAAGTTTGCGATTCTCCGTATAACCTTCCACATAAATCGGCGTGCTATAATTATTGGTAATTTTAATATCTTTCACAGTACCGGCAATCGCCGCATCCATCGACGGTTTCACATAGGCGACAATCATAGAATGATTCTGCCGCTGAGTAATCTCCAATTCTGCACGCAAAGCCGCGTTATAAAGAGTGGTAGCAATCTGACAAACCCCGCCGCCAATGCTGTCCACCACTCTGCCTCCTTCATAGGCGGCTGCCGTAAAATATCCATTGGCTTTTGTAAAAGGATGCATACATTCATAACCAGACAAAGTCTCTCCCGGCATCAAAACATGTCCATTGATTTTTGCCGCTCCATTTGCCAAATTTCCGGAACGGGACGACCCGCTGCTGCTGAAATCAGTAGTGAATGTACCCAATACATCATGAATCGATGCTAAATCCTCTTCTCTGATATCGGGATCTCGCTCGGCAACTACTGCCTCCGCTGATACTTCTTCTCCATCTGCATTTCGGAATGCTTCTTCCAATGCCGCTCTGGTGGCTGTAATATCCACCACCTTACCAGAGACGCCAGGAGTAATCTGAAAAGCCCCGTTCACCCGCGCAATAGAAGCGTTCTGTGGTTCCTCCATCAACCCTTCCATTTGTCTGCGAATAAACGCGTCTACCTTGCCTTCATCCATTGCCGTTTCCATAACAACATGAACGGGACTTTTCTCTATATCCTTGCGGATCATATAACGTTCTACCAGATTTCCTCCGGACGCCTGCTTCATTGCCTCATCGGCCGCTTCCGGATTCTCCCAAGACAATCCCAGCTCTTCTGCTGTAGTTGACGCCGCATTCCCATCAATATTCAATGTAATTTTTCGGGATGCCAGCCGTTTCTCCTCTGCTTTTATTGCCTCTCTGGCTTCCTCTTCTGTCATCCCTCCCAAAGCAGCCTCGCCCACAAACAATCCTTCTGGCAAAGTTTTTTCCTTGGCATAGACCGGCCCGGCGAAAAATACAGCCGCGACAGCCGCGGCAAAAAAAATCTCCCATTTATTAGATCTTTTCATAATCCTCTGCTATCCCTCCTGGTTATGAAAACATAGTTAATGCACTCGCCACCGTCGGTATAATCATGGCCAATACTAATAAGATAACAATAATTGTGGAAATCATCTTTCTCTTTTTATTATTCATGATTTAACGCTCACCTCTTTCATTGGAAAATATTCATTAAAATCTGCCATATTGAAAAATAATCTGATCCTTTAAGCGAGAAGCCTCATTGCGACTCAGATAATCAATTTCTACAGGCACATCTATTTTATGATATTTTAATAAATACCGCAAGTCCTCTTTTTGCTTTTTCGAGGCTGGTTGCTCCTTTTTCACCTTGTAAATCATTGGTTTTGCCGTAAAAATTTCCTCTCTGCTCGAAAAATGGCTAATTAATGCCTGATAAAGGCAATGAGCATCTTCTGCATCTCCCAACGCTCGATGTGCACCCTTCCTTGCAATTTTAAAAAAAGCACATGCCGCCGCTAATGTTTTAGACTCCCCTTCCGGCATCAATTGGCGACACAGCTTCAAAGTGTCTATACCCGATTTTTCAAAATCAATGCCAAGGTTCACTGCCGCACGTTTCAAAAAGCTATAATCAAAAATTACATAATGCCCCAGAAGAGGAAGCTCCCCACAGAAATCCACAATCTCTGCCATAATATCTTCTATATTCGGTGCTATTTCCACCATCTCATCTCGAATTCCGGTCAATTCCTGAATTCGCGATTCCAATTTCCGATGCGGATTAACCAAAGAATGATATCGGGCAACCGCTATCCCCTCCTGCACCCGGAGCGCCCCCACTTCGATAATCTTATCTCGTTTGGCGTCCAGACCTGTCGTTTCCAGGTCGATTGCTATATAATTCAAATCCAATTTTTTACCTTCCTGCCCTTTTTCCTTTTATGTTTTTCCCTTCATGAAATTTCTATTCTAATTGTGTCACGGAAGCATTCCCGGTCAGCGGATCTCGGTTCCGGTAATCAAAAAGCCAGATCTCTTTGGAACGCAACACCTCTACATGAACCTGCCTCCCCAGTTTTCTCATCTCTGGCACCAAATTTCGGATCTTGTCTTTATACGGGGTCAAATCCAAGGCAAATCCTGGTCTGCTTTTACAATTTTCACGCAAATAACAGTCAAATACCAGCGTGTCCTCCAGCTGATCCTGCCAGTATTTTCCCTTATCGCCAGACAACTCTCTGATAAAATCATGCAAGAAATCATACCTGGCCAACCGGGTATGATTTCTTCCATTCAACCCCCTATTTTCATAATACTGTGCCAATTGTTCATAGAAAGCAAACGGATCGGTTAATTCCTGCATAAGCCGGCTCAATGTATGGATGAATTGCCCGCTATTATAATAAACCTCCACCATCGCTTCTATCCCTTTTAATCGGCAGAGCTCTTCATATGAAATCCAACGGGTAGACAGCACCTCATAAGGCGGCTTTTCCTGATATACCAGCTCATATTTTTCTGCCATATCATACATATAAGATCCCTTTAGCACCTTTAAAAAACCCAATTGCAGCTGCTCTGGCTCCATCTCATATACCTCATTGAACGAGCGGTGAAAACTTTCATAACCTTCAAAAGGAAGTCCGGCAATCAAGTCTAGATGCTGATGAATGTTATGGCCTTGATTAATCCGCTTGACCGCTCTTCGCAACTGATTCAAATCCATTTGACGATGAATCTCGCGGATGGTATCCGGATTTGTGCTTTGCACCCCAATCTCCAGCTGAATCAACCCCGGACGCATCTTTTCCAACAGCTTTAATTCCTCTTCCTCCATCTGGTCCGCGGCAACTTCAAAATGGAAATTTGTCACGCCATTGTCATGGTCCAAAATATGTTGCCAAATTATCATCGCATGTTCCTTCTTACAATTAAAGGTCCGATCCACAAACTTCACCTGAGGCACCCGCCTGTCCAGAAAAAAATCCAGCTCCTGCTTCACCAGTTTCAGATCCCGAAAACGTACGGATTTATCGATGGATGACAGACAATAACTACAAGAAAAAGGACACCCTCGACTACTTTCATAATAAATAATCCGATGTTCCATCTCTGATAAATCCGTATACGGAAAAGGAATCTGGCTCAGTGTCTCTGCCGCACGGATCGCATTGTCCTGAATCCCCTCGTCTTCCCCGCGAAAAGCCACTCCAGAAAGCTGATGTAACTTTTTCCAAAAAGCACGCCACTCAGCTGTGCGAAACTCCTCCTGCTTCTTTTCCAAACGCCTTTGTTGCCATTGTTGCACCGAACTCCCCAGCAATCGGTAACCCGTCAACAGTTCGACAAAAACCGTCTCCCCTTCTCCTTTCATTACTCCCAAAACTTCTGGCTCTCTCTCCAGAATCTGTCTGGCATCAAAAGATACTTCTGGTCCGCCCAGCCAGATATCCGTGCCCGGCAAAATTTTGTGTAAATCATGAACCAGCTCCCACACATAATCTAGATTCCAGATATAACAGGAAAATCCGATGATATCTGGCCGACGCCGATATATATCCTGCAAAATCTGGCTCACCGGATGATTGATGGTATATTCCGCTATCTCAATCGTTATCCCATATTCCCCAGAACTTGCAGATTCTGCATACTTCTTCAAACTGTATACCCCTAGATTGGAGTGAATATATTTCGCATTGATTGCTGTCAGCAAAAATTTCATTATCTGTCTCGCCTTATACCTGTATTTTAATCGTCCGTCCCGTCATCTCATATTGATAATACCGCACTCCCGCAGCGTTCAGCATCCTCTTGGATGCCCGCACAGAAGGGGAATCCTGATATTTGTCCTCTTTATAAATGATAGTTTTAATCCCTGCCTGAATGATCGCTTTGGCACACTCGTTGCAAGGAAACAAAGTTACATATAATTTGCTCCCTTCTAGACTGCCTCCGCGGTAATTGAGAATTGCATTCAGTTCACTGTGCGTCACATACAGATATTTGGCGCTATATGGGTCTGAATTTTCTGATTCCTTTCCCCAGGGAAACTCATCATCTGAGCAGCCTCGGGGAAAGCCATTATATCCCATGGACAAAATCTTGTTATCCTGGCTCACAATACAGGCCCCCACCTGCGTGTTCGGATCTTTCGATCGCTTCCCTGATAAATCTGCAACTCCCATAAAATACTCATCCCAAGATATATAATCTGCCCGTTTTTTTATCTCTTCCATTTCGACGCCTCCTATTCCCTGTATTTCTGCTTTATTTCGCATGAATCATCCGATATCCGGCCGCCTTTTGCATCCGGTTCATAATCGCATACCCCAGATGATTCTGCGGAAAGCTTTCCGAATAAATACAGTCCACCTGCAGATCATCAAACTCCCGCAATACGGCAAACAAGTTGTGCGCAATCATCTCCTCATCGCTACGTGCTCCCACACAGCGAAGAATCCCTCTCGGATATTGTTCCCTGGTTTCTTCGGTACAAAGAATCCCTACCCGATGACCAGCCATCATCTGCTCATCCACCAATTGTCGGATTTCTCGGACTACTGCCTCTGTCTTTCCCTCTACCAAGGTCATCTCTGCCTTAGGCGCATAATGGCGATATTTCATGCCTGGCGCCTTGGGACGTATCATCGAATCCGGTTTCCCCATAAGCGCTGGATCGATCGCCACCGTACTTGCCACTTTCTCCAGCATTTCTATTGTAATCGCCCCTGGCCGCAACAATGTCGGAATCTTTCCAGATACATCGACAATCGTAGACTCCACTCCGATTCCTACCGGACCACCATCCAAAATCAGCTCAATTCTTCCCTGCATATCCTGCCATACATGCTGCGCCGTCGTCGGACTCGGGCGGCCGGAAAGATTGGCACTTGGCGCCGCCACCGGCACACCTGCCAGTGCTATCAGTCTACGTGCCACTGCCATCCCCGGCATCCTTACTGCCACAGTATCCAGACCTCCCGTCGTTCCATAAGGCACCCGTTCACTCTTGGGAAATATCAAAGTCAAAGGTCCCGGCCAGAATGCCTCTGCCAGTCGTCTTCCCATCTCCGGAATCTCTTTCACTAAAGGTTTCAGCTCTTCAATGGCAGAAATGTGTGCAATCAGCGGATTGTCCGAAGGTCGTCCTTTAGCCGCATAAATCTTTCCGGACGCCTTCTCGTCTAAAGCATTGGCTCCCAATCCATATACTGTCTCTGTCGGAAATGCCACCAATCCGCCGGTACGCAGAATACGCGCCGCCTCCCGCAACTCCTCATCCCGAACATTTTCCGAATCAATGATTTGCATCATTCTGGTTTTCATATTCCTGTTTCCCCTCTTGTTTCCGGCTCTGTTACGGCTAATCATAGCACAAGTGCCGGTACGGTGCAAGCAAGAAAACCGCCGCGCCATTACCGGCACAAAAGACAATATATACTTTTCTGTTCGAATCAAAACCAGTGTATTGCTTACGCCCCAACCCGACGTTTATTTCTCTGCCCTTCCATACCAATACTGTGAATCATCACGCTGACCCGCTTATAGACCAGTGCTGTAATCACAGAAACAATAATCCCTTTGATGACGTTAAATGGCCCTACACAGAATACGGCAAAAGTCCACACATTGCCCACAGCCGGATTGATCGCCGCTCCAGCGGCCAAAATATTCTCCAGCGGCATAAAATTGGCATAAAACGGAATCATCACTAAAGCATTCCCTACAATGCCTACCGCCGCCATAATCACGGTACCTACTGCCATGGCAATCATCGCACTCTTTTTTGTCTTATGAAAACGATAAATCAAGCCTGCCGGCAAGACCATCGAACAGCCAAATACTAAATTGGCAAACTCTCCCACAAATCCGGTGCTGGTAGGTTTTAATACCAACTTAATCAAAATTTTTACCACTTCCATCACTGCTCCAGCCACTGGCCCCAAGGCAAAAGTTCCCACCAAAATCGGCACCTCACTCAGATCCAATCCATAAAAACTAGGAGCAATAAACGGCAACGGCACTTCAAATAACATCAACACGGCCGCTAATGCGCCGAGCATTCCCATTACCGCAATGTTTTTTGTAGACAACAACCGATTCTCTCTCATTCCTTGTCCTCCTGAATTTTGAATTTGTAAGTTCATCGCATAGAGGAATCGTGTGTTGTCATCCGCACAGAACATCTTTGTTTCATAAAATATTTTTTATGAACAAAACACCCCGGATGTCTCTCCATCCGGGGTGCCAAAATCTCTGCCTGAAACGTCGCAGCCGATTCCGGCTGCCACACACAATCTCTTCTCTCATCCAGACTATACTGTCGGTTCCGGAATCTCACCGGATCGGCCACTTGCGTGGTTCGCGGACTCTACCGCCGGTAGGGAATCACACCCTGCCCCGAAGAACTTATTTTTAATTTGTATTATATATTATAATAGGTATTTGGCAGAAAATCAAGGGGTTTTGGGGCTTTTTTCACCACATGACAATGTGGTAAAAACAAGCCCATTTTTTGGCAGCTTCAAAGTTTGCCGGAGCAATGCCATTTAGTTAATTTTCTCAGAAGGTACGCCATGGAAAAAGGATCGGGAAGCGCTTCTTTGTTTTCGCTAAGGCTATCCGCATTACATTCGTATAAATGATTAAATTAAATAGACTTTGTACCCTGAGTGTGATATGCTTTTATCATAAAGATTAGAGGGGGGTGATCGTATGACATTGACAAATAACGACTTACAAGCAATCGCAACATTATTACAGCCTATTAATAACAGGCTAGACAAGATCGAATCAGAAGTGACTGCTTTAAAAACCAGCAATGAAAAGATCGAATCAGAAATAACTGCTTTAAAAACCAGCAATGAAAAGATCGAATCAGAA
>JAAWNY010000079.1 GCA_022799175.1 Lachnospiraceae bacterium
GAGATTAAGAATTCCTAAAACCCCTGACTTTTGCTAAAAACGAAACGAAAATATACAAACTCGCTCCGCTCAGACAGTGTATATTTTCGTTTCAACGCTAAACTCAGGGATTTAAGGACTTCTAAATCTCTACAAAGTCAAAATATCCGCAGACCATTTCTCATTGCTTTTCTCCCCTCTTCCTTGGCGTACCTTTTGCCATCACATATCTAAATAACATGATGCTGGGGTTAAAAGCCCATGTGTCAGGAAATGGTGTTAATTGTTTTTGAATTTCTTATAAAAGAATATAAAGAGCCACTTGAAAATCAAGCAGCTCTCATGTCTAATCTATTTAGAAGCGATCGGAATTGAATCTCCGATTGCTCTCAGTAAAAATGATTATAAGAAATAAGCATCCAAACTTGGGCGGTGGGGATGCTTATTTCTTTTATGATTGTCTATGTAAGACAGAGCCGCAAACAATACAAGTAATAATGTAAGAACTTTCATTACATGAGTTCATTATAACATATGGAAAGCTGATACTCAATCAAAAGAACCTATGTATAGGTCAAAAAATTTATTCTTATCTGGTATCAATCAAGCTTTAATATTCAATAAAATTGTCCGGAGTGTGTCGCAAAATATTTGTTGCAAAAGATGATATGGAATAATAAAATAGAGAAAGAAGATAGAAGAATCGAATGAATATAATGGCAAGCAAGATGTACGAATGCAGATTTAAAGGAGAAAAAAGATATGAATTATGGAAATGCATATGAAAAAGACTGGGATTCCTGTGAAAATATATTTGATCTGGCTGTTTGCTGTTATGATAAAATAATGCTACATGTAGGAAATGAACAGAATTTTATTGCTCAATATATGGATCATCCGAAGAAAAATGGAAAGAAAAATCCTAATCTTGAAAAATTGGATGAAATCACGAATGAAATATTAGGAAAATTTAGAGCAGAACCAGAGGAATACTGTTTTGTAAAACATCAAAAATATATTTGGGAAAGGTTGGAAAATTGTTTTTTGCAGCCGTTTGAGGAGGAAAGAGTGAATCAAGTGACACCGTTGATGGCTGTTTTAAGGGGGATTGATCAATTTGTATATCAATCTCGCATAGATGGAGAAAGGCGTTGGAAAGCGAAAGGGCCGTTAAATATGGTGAAAAAGGATGGCTCTGCTATTTATTTCAAATCGATTCCATCTTTGCTGGATGAAAGCAAAGAATCCTTAAAATTTCGCAAAGTTTCCCAATCTAGTGATATAGGAAGTACATTATCTTCATTAAGAATTATAAATCCATTGCAACTGGCAAAGAATGCCTCGTTTCCAAGAGTGGTATATGTTCCATTTAACTCAAAAAGGAGTGAAGGCATAAAGGGGATGTTAGAGAAACATGCTCTGCGAATTTTGATTTTGCCATATATTCCTGTTGAAACATTTAAGGTGGTGGAGACATATGGGAGCGCATTTGCAATTCAGTACATAGAAAAACCGAATCCGGGAATCGATTATGTCAGATACATGATGGGATTTGCAGTGGAAAAGAATGCTAATTTTGTGTTGATTCCAGAATTTGTTGCAGAACAACCCATGTTAAACGCAATTCATGAATATCTGGAAGATAACAAGGACAGTATCCGTCGCTCCTCGCTGATTGCTATCTTTGCAGGGAGTACCTATGAAAATTATAATAATGTCATGCATATTTTGCATTATACGGGACGGGAGATAGGAACATACTACAAATATTCACCGTTTACAGAAGAAGATGTGGACGGGAATAATACTTTTCATATGTGTGAATATCTTGAGTCACCAGGAAAAGAGTGTACGCTGCTTGATATAGAGGATGTAGGAAGAATTTTGCCTGCTATTTGCAGAGATATTATTGATGGAGATTACACAGAAAAACTGGTAAAGACTTTATTGCCAATGCTGGTGGCGGCGCCAACCTATAGCGCTTCGGTTGCCTCATTTGAGCACCCATTACAGTATTATGCAAAAGCCTATCATGCCAGTACAATATTATGCAATCATTGTCTTGCAACAATAGAGAAAAAGGATAACTCTATAGTAACAATAGCGGCTATGCCTCAGAAAAAAGGAAATAAGATGGAAGGATATCTATGTCCTGCGATGCGACAAAAAGATTGTCGGAATCAATGCGGTGGAAATGGATGCGGCTACCTTGTTGATATGAAATATGGAAGAAATTTTGGTGTGGATGGGAACATAGGGCCGACAATCCATATAGAACAGCATTTTGTGAGGTCCTCCAGGCTTGTTTTGGATAGAAAACAGTGATATAATATAGATATTAAATGATTATTCAACTATTGAAGGAGGGACGAATGTGAGAGATCAGACAGTAGGTCAGGTGATTCAGCATATTCTTTCATGGATAGAAAAAAAGAAAGCGATTCCGGATAGTGAAGTGTATGATCTCAGTAAAAAAATGAGTGATATTCTGGAAGCTTCTGATTATGAAAATTTGGGAGAGGGCTACCATGCTTTACAGGAAGCAATAGATTTGTATGAAGAGTTCGATTTGCCAACAGCACCAGAGTATCGTTACGCATTTTCCATGGGAGAGATTCAGGGGATTTTCAAAATAGTCAATGAAATGAGGCTGCAAAATCAGATGTCAAATTTGATAGATATGGATTACCAAAATTATCTGCCCAGGTATAAAATATTTCAGCTGGTAGATGAAAAGCCAGGCATTACCCATAAAGAATTGGCAGAAAAAAGTGGGATGAAAGTATCGAATTTAACACATTTTATGGAAAGAGCAGAAGCAGAAAAGTATTTTTATTCATGGAGAAATGGTCGAAACAAATATTATCATTTAGGGAAAAAAGGGAAAGTTTTACTTCAAAAAATAGAAGAACAACGGCATACCATAGAGTGTCAAGTGATAAAAGAACAAAGCATTGCGTGCATTTTAGATGAAAACATAGAATTGGATAATAGCATGGTCGGTAGTACGAGTCAGATTGCGCGTTTTTTGATCAATGGAAAAAATAGTAGTAATAATGATTTTTTGTTAATTCCTAACGAGGAGAGCCGAAGAAAGGCCAATGAGAATAAGAAAAAAGGGAACAGAAATCATGATAAAAGTGAAATTTATTCAGAGAACATGATCAATGGGATAGAAAACTATGAGGAGATGGCAAATTATGCATGATCAAGGCGGTGGGATGGACAGATGGAATGAAAAAATAAAACAGAACCGTGGGTTGACTAAGCTGCAGTTGGCACAGATATTAGAAAAAGAGTTGTCTGATAGTTCTAGAAAAAAGGAGGATTTACAAGCTTTATCAGAAACCGTTTATTCACAATTTTTTTGTCAGGAAGAAGAAAATGATGATTTAGAGTTGGAATGGAAAAAATGGCAGATAGAATATTTGGAATATTTCAGGGCAACTGTACGCTTTTTAAGCAGGAAAAATATGAGTGCCAAACAGTTTTATGAAGAACTAACAGAGGTGATATGGAATTCAGCATTTTTTAATGAAAAATCTCGTGCATTTGCCTTACACTATTATCTTAATTCTGGATATTGTCCATATTTTGAATTGGACAGAGGGATTTTGATGGCTGAACCAGAGTTTCAAGACACATTACAAAAAGTTCGTTTGCTTTGCAGTAAGCTTCGCTTTATTATGCTGCAAAGATATGAGCAAAAGACAGAGCGGGCAGCACGGATTAATAGCGTATTTGCTCAGGCAGAGAATGAAAAAGAAAGAGCAGTGCTGATGGCCTGGTTTCTTAATTTTTTAGAGAACAGAAAGACAGAAAACAGTAAAAAAGAGACCTGAATTGTCCCATTTCCTGACACATGGACTTTTGCCCCCAACATCATGCCATTTAGATTAAGGAAACGAGAAAATCAGCCAAGGAAGTGGGGAGAGAAGTAACGGGAAAAAGGAGCAGACGATTTCCCGTTACTTCTCTCCCCACTTCCTTGGCGTACCTTTTATCTCCGTTTATCTAAAGGACATTGCTGAATTGTCGGCCCCGGGAATTTGCGGTTAATTAAAAGTTTTTTTGTTTATCATGAATAATAAAACTGATAATATATATATAAAATATCAATTATCTAATTATCTGAAAATTTATCTTAAAAAAAGTCTTTACAAATATCCGCATCCGTAGTATCATCGATAAAAATTAAAACTACCTGGCAGGAAATCTGGCTGAGGTATAATCAGGAAGGACAGAATTATGAAAAATATTAAGGAGACGGCAGTCCGTCTTGTCCCGACGGTAGTTCCGGGACTTTATGACCCCAGGTTCGAACATGACAATTGTGGAATCGGAGCTGTGGCTAACATTAAGGGGATAAAGAGTCATAAGACCGTGGAGCAGGCGCTTCACATTGTAGAAAATTTAGAGCACCGCGCAGGTAAAGATGCGGAAGGAAAGACTGGCGATGGGGTCGGCATTTTGATGCAGATTTCCCATCGCTTTTTTAAGAAGGTGACGGCTCCTTTGGGGATTCGGCTGGGGAAGGAGCGGGAGTATGGAGTGGGCATGTTTTTCTTTCCTCAGGATAAATTGGCTAGAAATCAGGCCAAGAAAATGTTTGAGATCATTGTCAAAAAAGAAGGACTTTCCTTTCTTGGTTGGCGAGATTTGCCCATTCATCCCGATCGCATCGGCGAGAAGGCAGTAGAGAAGATGCCTTATATTGTCCAAGGTTTTATCGGCAAACCGGCTTTGGTGGCCAAAGGGTTGGATTTTGAACGGAAGCTGTATGTGGCAAGAAGGGTGTTTGAGCAGAGCAATGACAACACCTATGTGGTATCATTAAGCAGCCGCACCATTGTCTACAAGGGCATGTTTCTGGTGGGAGAACTGCGCCAGTTTTTTGACGATCTACAGGATCCGGATTATGAGTCGGCGCTGGCAGTGGTTCATTCTCGGTTCAGCACCAATACGAATCCCAGCTGGATGCGGGCGCATCCCAACCGGATTATCGTCCACAACGGGGAAATCAACACCATCCGGGGCAATGTGGACAAGATGATGGCCAGGGAGGAGACCATGGAGTCTGACTTTTTTAAGTCAGAGATGCACAAGGTATTACCTATCATCAACCAAGAAGGGTCGGATTCGGCCATGTTGGACAATGCTTTGGAATTTATGATGATGAGCGGCATGGAGTTACCTCTGGCTGTGATGATCACTATTCCAGCGCCCTGGGCACATGAGAAAAATATGTCTCAGGAGGTCATGGATTTCTATCAGTATTATGCTACCATGATGGAACCCTGGGATGGTCCGGCTTCCATTGTGTTTAGTGATGGGGATGTGTTGGGAGCTGTGCTTGACCGCAACGGCTTGCGTCCTTCCCGTTACTACATCACGGATGACGATCAGGTGATTTTGGCTTCTGAGGTGGGCGCTATTGATATCGAGCAGTCCCATGTGGTGAGAAAAGAACGGCTTCGCCCAGGGAAAATGTTGTTGATTGACACGGTAAAAGGAGAGCTGGTTCGTGACGAGGATTTGAAGCAACGCTACGCCGCCCGCCGCCCTTACGGCGAATGGCTGGACAACAATCTGATAGAATTAAAGTCCTTACCTATCCCCAACAAGGGGACGCCGTTTATGGACAAGGAGACTCGTGCCCGGCTACAAAAGACCTATGGCTATACTTATGAACAGTATAAGACTATGATCTTACCTATGGCGCTTAACGGGGCAGAGGCAGTGTCAGCTATGGGCGCGGATAGTCCCTTGGCAGTCCTGTCACGAAAGCATCAGCCGTTGTTTAATTATTTTAAGCAACTTTTTGCCCAGGTAACCAATCCACCGATTGACGCCATTCGAGAAGAGATCGTTACCTCCACCACGGTGTATGTGGGGGAGGAAGGAAATGTGCTGGAGGAGAAACCGGAGAACTGTAAGATTTTAAAGGTGGATAATCCGATTCTCACTTGCACCGATCTTTTGAAAATTAAATATATGAAACAACCGGGCTTTCAAGTAGAGGTGATTCCTATCACCTATTATAAGAATACTTCCCTGGAAAAGGCGATTGATCGGCTGTTTCTGGAGGTAGATAGGGCATATCGAGACGGGGTTAACATCATCATTTTGTCCGATCGGGATATTGATGAGAATCATGTACCGATTCCTTCTCTGCTGGCAGTGTCAGCCCTGCAGCAGCATCTGGTAAAGACCAAGAAAAGAACTTCTATGGCGCTGATTTTGGAGAGTGGAGAGCCCAGGGAGGTGCATCACTTTGCTACTTTGCTAGGGTACGGCGCTTGTGCCATCAACCCTTATCTGGCCCAGGAGTCAGTACGGTATCTGATTGAGAGTGGTATGCTGGATAAGGATTATTATGCGGCGGTGGATGACTATAATTCAGCGGTGCTTCACGGAATTGTGAAGATTGCCTCCAAGATGGGGATTTCCACCATTCAATCCTATCAAGGAGCACAGATTTTTGAGGCCATTGGCATCTCCAAGGAAGTGATTGATAAATATTTCACCAACACGATTAGCCGAGTGGAGGGCATTACCTTAAATGACATTGCCCATGATGTAGATGTGCTTCATTCCACAGCTTTTGATCCCCTGGGTCTGGATGTGGACTTGACGCTGGAAAGCGTAGGTAGCCATAAGGAACGCGCGGGTCAGGAGGAACATTTGTATAATCCCCGAACGATCCATCTTTTGCAGGAGGCGGCGCGGACGGGAAATTACGAGATATTCAAGGAATACAGTCATGCCTTAAATGAGGAAGGGCAAACCATCAACCTGCGAAGCTTGATGGATTTTCGATACGATGAAAATGGAGGCGTCCCCATCGAGGAGGTGGAGAATGTGGAGTCCATTGTGAAGCGGTTCAAGACTGGGGCTATGTCCTATGGCTCCATTTCTCAGGAGGCTCATGAGACGCTGGCCATTGCTATGAACCGATTAGGGGGAAAATCCAACACCGGGGAGGGCGGAGAAAGTTTAGAGCGTCTGGCGCCGGGGCCGAAGAATAACAATCGCTGTTCGGCCATCAAACAGGTGGCTTCCGGCCGATTCGGAGTGACGTCCCGCTATTTGGTCAGCGCCCAAGAGATTCAGATCAAGATGGCTCAGGGGGCAAAGCCCGGGGAGGGCGGCCAGCTTCCAGGTGGTAAGGTATATCCCTGGGTGGCGAAGACCCGCCATTCCACCACCGGTGTGGGATTGATTTCACCGCCGCCTCATCATGACATTTATTCAATTGAGGATTTGGCTCAGTTGATTTATGATTTGAAAAATTCTAACACTCGGGCGCGGATTTCCGTAAAGTTGGTGAGTGAGGCCGGGGTGGGAACTGTGGCGGCCGGAGTGGCGAAGGCTGGCGCGCAGGTGATTTTGGTGTCTTCTTTTGATGGCGGCACTGGGGCAGCGCCGAGAAATTCCATCTACAATGCTGGGCTGCCCTGGGAGTTGGGGGTAGCGGAGGCGCATCAGACTCTGATTATGAATGGTCTGCGGGATAAGGTTATTTTGGAGACCGACGGTAAGCTGATGACCGGTCGGGACGTGATCATTGCCTGTATGTTGGGGGCGGAAGAGTTTGGATTTGCCACAGCGCCCTTAGTGACCATGGGTTGTGTGATGATGCGAGTCTGCAATCTAGATACCTGTCCGGTGGGGATTGCCACTCAAAATCCAGAGCTGCGTAAACGCTTCCGTGGCAAGCCGGAGTATGTGGTGAATTTCATGAATTTCGTGGCCCAGGAAATGCGGGAATATATGGCAAAGTTGGGTGTTCGCACGGTGGATGAGCTGGTTGGGCGAACGGAACTTTTGAAGAAAAAAGAGAATATTCCTTATGAGAGAGCCAGGAAGGTGGATTTATCTAATATATTAGATAATCCTTATGTGGGAATCCGCTTCCGGGGATATTATGACAAACAGGAGTATGATTTTAAGCTGGAACAGACCTTAGATGAGCAGATCCTTTTGAAAAAGCTAAAATCTGCCCTGGTAAACGGTCAGAAGAAGAGTGTACAGATAGATGTGAGTAATGTGGACAGAACCTTGGGTACCATTTTTGGCTCAGAGATTACCAAGAGGTATCCGGATGGATTGCCGGAAGACACTTTTATGGTAAGCTGCAGCGGCAGTGGCGGGCAAAGTTTCGGCGCTTTTATTCCTAGAGGCTTGACCTTGGAGCTGGTGGGAGACAGCAATGATTACTTCGGCAAGGGACTGTCTGGCGGCAAATTGATTGTGTATCCACCTAAGGCTGTTTTGTTTAAGGCGGAAGACAATATTATTATCGGAAATGTAGCGCTTTATGGCGCTACCAGTGGGAAGGCGTTTATCAACGGCGTGGCTGGGGAACGGTTTTGTGTCCGCAATTCCGGCGCCATGGCAGTGGTGGAGGGCGTGGGCGACCACGGTTGTGAGTATATGACGGGAGGTCGGGTAGTAGTCCTTGGCTCTACCGGCAAGAACTTCGCCGCTGGTATGAGTGGAGGCATCGCCTATGTGCTGGATGAAAAGAGAGATTTGTACCGGCGGCTCAACAAGGAATTAGTGTCCATGGAGGAAGTGACGAACAAATACGACGTGTTGGAATTGAAGGAGATGATTCAGGAACATGTGGCGTATACCAATTCGGAGAAAGGTAAGGAGATTCTGGAGCATTTTGGTGAATATTTGCCCAGATTTAAAAAGATTTTACCCCACGATTACCGACGTATGATGAATACGATTGTGCAGATGGAGGAAAAGGGATTGAGCAGTGAACAGGCGCAGATTGAGGCATTTTATGCGAATATGAGAAAGTGAGGAGGAGAGCAATGGGAAAGCCAACAGGATTTTTGGAGTATGTTAGGAAAGGCAGCCAGGCGGAGGATCCACTGCAGAGAATCCAGCATTTTCGTGAGTTCCACACTCCTTTGAGCGAGGAGCAGCAGAAGGAACAGGGAGCCCGGTGCATGGAATGTGGAGTGCCCTTTTGCCAGTCAGGAATGGTGTTGAATGGTATGGTGTCCGGATGCCCTTTAAATAATTTAATACCGGAATGGAATGATCTGGTATACAATGGCAACTGGGCACAGGCATACAATCGCCTGAAAAAGACCAACAGCTTCCCAGAGTTTACCAGTCGGGTTTGCCCGGCTCCCTGCGAGGCGGCCTGTACCTGTGGCCTGAATGGAGACCCCGTAAGTATCAAGGAAAATGAACATGCCATTATTGAGAAAGCCTATGAGAGCGGCAAGGCTAGCGCTCGCCCGCCGAAACTGCGGACAGACAAAAAGATAGCCGTGGTGGGTTCTGGCCCCGCTGGTTTAGCGGCTGCCGATCAGCTCAATAAACGGGGACACAATGTGACTGTATTCGAACGGGAAGATCGGGTGGGAGGACTTTTGATGTACGGGATTCCCAACATGAAACTGGAAAAGCACATCATTGACCGGAAGATTCAAGTGATGAAAGAGGAAGGCGTTTCTTTCGTCACCGGCGCAGATATTGGTCACAATTATAAGGCAAACCGCTTAAAACGTGATTTTGATTGTATCATTCTGACCTGTGGCGCTTCCAATCCCAGAGACATCCCGGTACCCGGCCGGGATGCAGAAGGGATATATTTTGCGGTGGATTTTCTGAAATCAACCACCAAAAGTTTATTAAATTCTGGTCTGGAGGACGGCAATTATATCTCAGCAAAAGAGAAACACGTATTAGTAATCGGTGGCGGAGACACAGGAAACGACTGTGTGGGTACAGTCGTGCGTCACGGATGTGCTTCTGTGATTCAACTAGAGATGATGCCTAAGCTGCCAGATACCCGCGCCGAAAACAATACCTGGCCGGAGTGGCCACGTATTTGTAAGACGGATTATGGTCAGGAAGAAGCCGCTGCAGTATTTGGTCATGATCCGAGAATGTATCAGACGACAGTCAAAGAGTTTGTCAAAGATGAGAACGGAAGGGTGTGCAAAGCAATCCTTGTAAGTTTAATGTCTCAAAAAGATCCAGAAACTAATCGTGTAAGTATGATGCCGGTGGAAGGAAGTGAGAAAGAGATTGCGGTTGATTTGGTGTTGATTGCCGCAGGATTTTTAGGAGCTCAGACTTATGTGGCAGATGCGTTTGGAGTAGAATTGAATGAACGATCGAATATAGCCACTGGTGATGGAAGTTATGGAACAAATGTGGAGAACGTGTTTGCGGCTGGAGATATGAGAAGAGGACAGTCGTTGGTGGTATGGGCAATTCGGGAAGGGAGAGAGGTTGCCAGGGAAGTGGATCGATGGTTGATGGGATATACGAACTTGGCGTAGTATTGCGTCATATGAGAAGATGAAGGGGGCAGATAAATTTTCAATGTCATTTTTTTGTAATTTGGAGTTTTATTGATAAAAGGTACGCCAAGGAAAAGGGGAGAGAAACAACGGTAGTGTAAAATAGTTTGTGTCTTTGGTTAAAAATGGCTCCTTTTTGGTAAGGATTAAGATATGACAATTCTTACTGAAAAGGAGTATTTTTATGGC